>CAYSTN010000051.1:0-15093 GCA_964434135.1 uncultured Oscillospiraceae bacterium | reverse complement strand
AAAGGGAACATTCAGAATTTTGGCCAGCGTCTGGGCAAAGAGCGTCTTGCCCGAGCCGGTCGGGCCGATGAGCAGGATGTTGCTCTTTTGCAGCTCGACATCAGTCTCTTCCTGGAAGTAGATGCGCTTGTAATGGTTATAGACCGCGACAGACAGGGCGATCTTCGCCTCGTCCTGACCGATGATGTAGCGGTCCATGTAGGTTTTGATCTGTTCCGGCGTGGGCAGGGTGTCGGGCATTTCCAGCTGCTGGGTGTTGATGCCGTTGTGCATCTCATCGCGCAGGATGGACGAGCAAAGCTCGACGCATTCGTTGCAGATGTAGACGTTCGGGCCGGCGATGATGCGGCCGACCTGCTCCTGCCGTTTGCCGCAGAAGGAACAGCGGATGGAGTCTCTTGCCAAGCGGACTCCTCCTTTCGGGATTATTGTCTGTTGTAGATGACCTTGTCGACCAGCCCGTAAGCCTGCGCTTCTTCGGCGGTCATGAAGTTGTCCCGCTCGGTGTCGCGCTGGATGATCTCAAGCGGCTTGCCGGTGTTGGCGGCAAGGATTTCGTTCAGGCTCTTTTTGATCTTGAGCATCCGTTCGACCTGGATCTGCATATCGGTAGCCTGTCCCTGCGTACCGCCGGACGGCTGGTGGATCATGATCTCCGCGTTGGGCAGCGCAAGGCGCTTGCCCTTTGTGCCGGACGAGAGCAAAAACGCGCCCATCGATGCGGCCATGCCCACGCAGATGGTGGACACGTCGCACTTGATAAACTGCATGGTGTCATAGATGGCCATGCCGTCGGTCACGCTGCCGCCCGGAGAGTTGATGTAGAACTGGATGTCTTTGTCGGGGTCTTGCGCCTCGAGGTAGAGCAGCTGCGCGACGATGAGGCTCGCGGTGGTGCTGTTGACCTCTTCGGAGAGGATAATGATACGGTCGTTGAGCAGGCGCGAAAAGATGTCGTAAGACCGCTCGCCGCGGCTGGTCTGCTCGACCACATAGGGAACTAAGCTCATGCTTGGGTGTCTCCTTTCAGACAGATGTCAGGTTGGCTGTAGGATTCTACCCACCCGGCAGGAAAATTATTCTTCTGTCTTGGGTGCAGCTTCCGCGGCGGGTTCTTCTGCGGCAGCGGCAGTTTCTTTTTTGGAAGACTTTCTGGTCTTCTTTTCCTTTTCCTTCTCGACGGGCTTGGCGTTGTCCACGATCAGCTTGACAGCCTTGCGACCCTTGAGATCGGACTTGACGGCCTCGGCATCGATGGCGCTCTTGAGCTGGTCAAGCTCCATGCCGTACTGCTCGGCCATCTTCTTGTATTCCTCTTCCAGCTCCTCGTCGGTGACATCGAGGTTCTCCTGATGGACGATCTCGCTGAGCAGGATGTTGCTGCGGACGGTCTGCTCGGCCATGGGACGCATGGAATCGCGCATACCCTTGACGTCGCCGCCGATCATCTTGAGATAGTCATCCATCTTCATGCCCTGCGATTGCAGCTGATAGGCGAACTGCTCGAGGTGCTTGTCGACCTGCTCGTCGATCATGCAGGCGGGAATGTCGCAGCTCATGTTCTTACCGGCGAGGATCACGGCTTCGTTTTCGAACTCGCGGTCAACGTTTTCCTGCTTTTTCTTGGTGAGGTCGGCCTTGATGCTCTTTTTCAGGGCAGCGAGCGTGTCGTATTCGGACACGTCCTTGGCGAACTCGTCATCCAGCTCGGGCTTGATGGTCTGCTTGACCTCGTGCAGCTTGCACTGGAAAGTAGCGGCCTTACCGGCCAGCTCCTTGGTGTAGTTTTCGGGGAAGGTGACCTCGACGGCCTTCTCGTCACCGGCCTTGAGGCCGACCAGCTGGTCTTCGAAGCCCGGGATGAACGCGCCCGAGCCGAGCGTCAGGCTGTAGCCCTCGGCCTTGCCGCCGTCAAAGCGCTTGCCGTCGACGTAGCCGTCGAAGTCCAGAATGACGGTGTCGCCGTTTTGCGCTTCGCGCTCCACAGTCTCGATGCGGGCGTTGCGCTCCTGCAAACGGTTCAGCTCGGCATCGACCTCAGCCTTCGCCACAGAGACGGAAGCCTTGGGCACTTCGATGCCCTTGTACGCGCCGAGGGTGACCTCGGGGTAAAGCTCGGTGGAAACGGTCAGCACGACGCTGCCGTCCTCGGGGGTCTGCATATCGGTAACAGAGGGCTGGCCGACAGCCTTGAGCTGCTGGTTGGTGACAGCCTCGGTGTAGATCTCGGGGAAGATCTCGTTGATGGCATCTTCATAGAAGACCTGTGCGCCGTACATCCGCTCGACAAACTTGCGCGGGGCTTTGCCCTTGCGGAAGCCGGGGATCATGATATCCTTGCGGATCTTGGCGTAGGCCTTATCCAGCGCGGTCTGGAACGCTTCTTTGTCGATCTCGATGGTGATCTTTGCAATTCCGTTTTCTTTCTCTACGTTTTTGACGTTCATTGTGGTTATTTCCTCCTATGCGGTGCGGCCAAAAGGCCGTAATTCACCATTCTCTTTTGAATCCGTTCTATTCTATCAGACTCTTTGCAAGAAATCCACTGTTTTTTCTGGATTTTATGCAAATTCAGAAAAAATTCAAATTCCGGCGCGCTCACGCAAGGCGCTGCGGCCGGAAATCGATGTGGTCTGCGGACAAGAGCCGGTACTGTGTACCGTTGTATGCTTCCTCGAGCGCAAGGCGGATGGAGTCTGCGTGCAGATGGCCGTAGTAGCAGTGCGTCACACCGTAGCGCGCAAACAGCTCCATAATCTGCTGGCATTCGTAGCCGCGATAGCGCGGCGGGTAGTGCAAAAAGCAGTACTTCTCCCGCTCTCCGGCCAGCTGCAACGAGCGCTCCAACCGGCCAAGCTCCCGCAGAAAGATCTTCTCGTCGTGACTGCCGGCTTTCTGCGCGTCATAAAACCACCCGCGCGTACCGCACAGCGCCAGCTCGCCATAGAAAAAGCAGCTGTTGTTCAAAACGTGGAAGTCGGTAAAGCCATGCTCCTGACAAAAGCGGTCGAACGCGCGCAGCGTCGTCCACCAGTAGTCATGGTTACCCTTGAGCAGGATCTTGCGCCCGGGAATGGCGTTGAGGAACGCAAAATCCTCCGCCGCATCGTCCAGACTCATCGCCCAGCTGAGGTCGCCCAGCAGAACGGTCGTGTCCTCCGGACCGATGACGCGCAGGTTTTCGCGCAGCTTGTCCATATAGCCCGCCCAGCGGCCTCCGAACACATCCATCGGCTTATCCGCCGGGCCGAGCGACAGGTGCAGATCGCCGATCGCGTACAGAGCCATCAGCGTAAAAACTCCGTCACGGCGCGCGCCATCGCGTCCGCGTCCGTCACCGCATCAAAGCGCACGGCTTTGCGCTCGAGCGCGGCAAGCGGCTGCGGCACGGGTCTGCCGGTGGCCTCGCACAGCTGCGCGAGAACGCCCGTGCCGGGGCGATGCTCCGTAATGCCAAGCGCAGACAGAACGCTCGTGCAGAACTTAAACGGGCTGGCCGTCGATGCAACGACGGTGAGCCGGTCGTCGCCCGTCTCGGCGCGGTAGGCCGAAAGTACCGTGCAGGCGACGGCGGTATGCGTATCGAGCAGATACTCGCGTGTGCGGAAGCAGCGCGCGATCGTCCCGGCGGCCTCGGCATCTGTGCAGAAGCCGCACGAAAACTCTGCCTGCACCGCGCGGCGCAGCGGCTCGGAAACGGTATAGCGCCCCGTCTCGGCCAGACTGTGCATATACGCGCGCACGTCCTCTGCCGACGCACCCAGCAGCGGCAGCAGCCGTTCGAGGTTCGACGAGATGAGGATATCCATCGACGGCGAGGCCGTCTGGTAGAACGGGCGGTTGCGGTCATAGGTGCCGGTACGGATGAAGTCGGTCAGGACGTTGTTCTCGTTCGACGCGCAGATGAGCCGCGCGATCGGCACACCCATGCGCTTGGCATAGAACCCGGAGAGGATGTTGCCAAAGTTGCCGGTCGGCACGCAGACGTTGTACGCCTCACCGGGGCGCAGCGCGCCGGTATTCAAAAGATCACAGTAGGCCGACACGTAATACACGATCTGCGGCAGCAGCCGCCCCCAGTTGATCGAGTTGGCCGACGAGAAGAAGTAGCCCCGCCCGGCCAGCGTCTGCCGCAGCTGTTCGTCGGAGAAAATCCGTTTGACACCGCTTTGCGCATCGTCGAAGTTACCGCGCACAGCGCACACGCCGACGTTCTGGCCGCTCTGCGTGACCATTTGCAGCCGCTGGATATCCGACACGCCGCCGTCCGGATAGAACACGAGGATTTTCGTCCGATCCACGTCGCAGAAGCCCTCGAGCGCGGCCTTGCCGGTGTCACCGGACGTGGCAACCAGGATGCAGACGGTCTTTTCTTCACCGGTCTTGCGCAAAGACGCACACAGCAGATGAGGCAGCATTTGCAGCGCCATATCCTTAAACGCGCAGGTCGGGCCGTGCCACAGCTCCTGCACAAAGGTAGTCTCGTCCAGACGGGTGAGCGGCGCAGCCGCCGGGGTATCAAACTTTTCCGGGCCATAGGCGCGCTCGGCGAATGCCAGCAGCTCCTGCTCGGTGAACTCGTCCAGATACAGCTTCATGATCTTCGCCGCGCGCTGCGGGTACGACAGCCCGCACAGCGTTTGCAGCTGCTGCTGCGTCAGCTGCGGAATCTGCTCGGGCAGATACAGGCCGCCGTCGCGGCTCAATCCCTCTACAATAGCCTGCGCAGCCGTCAGACGGCGGGCAGGATCGCGTGTGCTTACGTAATACATTGTTTCACGACCTTCATCAAAGAATTGTCAAAAAGTATCGCCTGCCGGGTGCGTACTGCGACCCCGGCGCGGCCAGAGAAAACAGGGGAGTGCCTTCTTAAAATGCGTTTTCCATCTGCGTGATGTGCGGCCGGCGGGTCTGTACGCCCTGCGGCGCGTAGATCTCAATGACATCAAAGCGCGGCTGGAGCGTCGTTTCATTCTGCGCCAGATACAAAAGCGCCGTGGTGCGAAGCCGCTGCTGCTTGTGCGTGTCGACAAACTCGCGTGCGGCGGCAAAGTCGGCGCTTTTGCGCAGCTTGACCTCGCAGAAGACCAGATAGCGCCGGTTCGCGGCGATGATATCGATTTCGCCGTGCCGGGTGCGGTAGTTCATCGCCTCGATGCGGTAGCCCTTTTTGCGCAGATATTCCGCCGCAAGCGCCTCGCCCCACGGGCCAAGCAGATCACGCGTTCTCATAGAATTTCTTCAAAAACGTCTGCCGGTGCAGCGGACAGGCGCCATAGGCGCGCAGCGCGTCATAGTGGCGCTTTGTGCCGTAGCCCTTGTGAACGGCGAAGCCGTATTGCGGATACTGCGCGTCGTACTGCTCCATCAGCCGGTCACGTGTCACTTTTGCCAGAATCGACGCGGCGGCGATAGATGCGCTGAGGCTGTCCCCTTTGACGATGGTCTGTACCGGCAGGCCAAAGTCCCGGCTGCGGTTGCCGTCGATGAGCGCAAGCGCGGGTCTTGTTTGCAACTGCGCCAGCGCGCGCTCCATGGCCAGAAAGGTGGCCTGCAAAATGTTATATTCGTCGATCTCCGTCTCGGTGGCAAAGGCGATGCCGTAGCTGACCGCTTCACGGGTGATGACATCATACAGCTCCCGGCGTTTTTTGTCCGTCAGCTTTTTCGAGTCGTTCAGCCCCTCGATTTGCAGCTGCGGCGGCAGAATGACCGCGGCGGCGCACACAGGCCCGGCCAGCGGGCCGCGCCCGGCCTCGTCCACGCCGCAGACCGGGGTGAAACCTTGCGCGAGGGCTTTATTTTCGTAGTGCCAAAGATCGATCGGTGTTTCGTTTTTCATGGTGTCTGCTCCTCCGGCTGTTCAAGCGTCAGCTTGCCAAGCTTGCCGCTGCGGTAATCTTCCATGAGCGCTCTTGCCATGCGCTCGGTGTCGATCTCGCCGCCGCTGATGAGATAGCCGCGCTTGCGCCCGGCCAGCTGCAACAGCGCATACCCGTCAGCCTGCTCGGGCACTTCGAGCCTGTAGCGCGCCAGCAGCGTCTCGGGATAGGCGCGCGCGAGCAGCGCAATGAAGTGACACGCCAGCGTCTGCACGTCGATGACGTCTTCTTTCACCGCGCCGGTGTAGGCCAGACGCATCCCGACCTCGGGGTCTTCGAACTTCGGCCAGAGGATGCCCGGCGTGTCGAGCAGCAAAAGTCCCGTATCCACGCTGATCCACTGCTTGCCGCGCGTGACACCCGGCCGGTTTTCGGCCTTTGCGCCCTTGCGCCCGGCGATCTGGTTGATGAACGTCGATTTGCCGACGTTCGGGATACCCACGACCATCAGCTTGAGCGACCGCCCGAGCTGCCCCTTTTGCGCGTAGCGCGCGAGCTTGTCGGCAAGCAGGGTGCGCACCGTCGGCACAAAAGCGGACAGGCCCCGCTTTGTTTTGCAGTCCGTCTGCAAAACGGCGCAGCCTCTGGCGCGGAAATACTCTGCCCAGCGTTTTGTCGTGGCCGGGTCTGCCATATCGATGCGGTTGAGGACGATCAGCCGGGGCTTATTCTGGCAGATGGTGTCGATATCCGGGTTGCGGCTGGCCATCGGGATACGCGCGTCCAGAATTTCGCACACGGCGTCGACCAGCCGGACATCTTCTTCGAGCATCCGGCGCGTTTTGGTCATATGCCCCGGATACCACTGGATGTTCATTGCGCCGGGCGCGGTCTGTTCCTGTTTCATGATGCTGCTCCAATTCTATGCCAGTCGCGCCCGCCGGTGAGCTGGCCGTATTCGTTCGTCTGCTGCCCCGGCAAGGCCACGATGAGAACCTTACCAAGCACGGCGCTTTCCTCTACGCACCCGACGTCGGCATAGCGGCTGTCTTCGGAGTGGTTGCGGTTATCACCCATGACAAACAGGCACTCCTGCGGCACGGTGAGCGGATACGACAGCGCCTTGCCGTATTCGGCGTAGCTGAGATAGGTCGGCTCGAAGGTGTACGGCTCGTCGAGCGCCTGCCCGTCGACATACACGATACCCGCCTCAAAATCGATATCCACGCTCTGCCCGCCGACGGCAATGACGCGCTTGACGATCAGCTCGTCGCGCTCGGAAAACGGCGGCGTGTTGAGTACGACGATATCGCCCTGCTTGGCCTCGCGGTACAGGAAATTGCTCTGCAAAACCAGATAGTCCCGGTCGACCAGCGTGGGGTACATCGAGCTGCCGTCGACTCCGACCAGCCGGAAAAAGAACACGAACACCAACGTGATGACCGTGAGCATCCGCACCAGATCATAGATGCAAAGATACGCCTCGTAGCCCTTGGGCTGCTGTTTTTTCTGCGCGCGCTTTTCTTCCTGTTCCATGGTGAACTCCCTCATTTCGGCGTAAACGTAAAATCAAAAGCGTAAAGTTAAAAATAGTATACACGATTTTCGCGCGTAAAGAAAGAGGAAAATTACCTTTTCTTGCGGTGCGGCTGCGGGTATGGTATAATACGGCCAGACAGCAAACCAGGTGAGAGGAGCGTGGCTGTATGTATCGCATCCTGGTCGTAGAGGACGACCCCGGCATCGCGCGCGCCGTCTGCGCGCAGCTGCGGCAGTGGGACTATACTGTGCGCGCAGTGGAGGACTTCCGGCGCGTGATGGAGGAGTTTTCCGCGTTTTCGCCGCAGCTGGTGCTGCTGGACATTTCGCTGCCGTTTTTCAACGGCTACCACTGGTGTACGCAGATTCGCCGCGTGTCGCACACGCCGGTCATCTTCCTTTCCTCTGCGGCAGAGAACATGAACATCGTCATGGCCATGAACATGGGCGCGGATGACTTTATCGCCAAGCCCTTCGATCTGGACGTACTGACGGCCAAGGTGCAGGCGCTTTTACGCCGGACGTATGACTTCGGCGCGCCGGAGCCTGTTTTGACGCACCGGGGTGCGGTGTTGCAGACGGCTGACCAGACGCTGCTCGTCGGGGAGCAGCGTCTGGCACTGAGCAAGAACGAATACCGCATTTTGTGGACGCTTTTGAAGCAAAAAGGGCGCATCGTCAGCCGCGAGACGCTCATGGAAGCGCTGTGGCAGACCGACAGCTTCGTCGACGAGAACACGCTCTCGGTCAACATGGCGCGGCTGCGAAAAAAGCTCGACGGCGCGGGGCTGACGGGCTTCATCACGACAAAAATCGGCGTGGGCTATCTGGTAGAATGATATGAAACTGTTTTTCCGTTTTCTTCGCAGCCGGGCGCTGCCGCTGGGTGTGTTTTTGCTGCTTGTGGCGGCGCTTCTGCTCTCATTTTCTTTGTACCATCTGCCGCTTGCAGCCGTGTGGTATCCGGCTGCGCTGGGCGCAGGGCTGGGTCTTGGCGCGCTGGCACTGGACTACCACAGAACATACCGGCGCTACTGCGCCCTGCAACAGCTTTTGCGCCAGCTGCCGACGCTGCCGCAGGCGGACGCTTTGCCGCTGACAGACGAGTTGCCGCAGCAGGCGCTTGGCGAGCTTGTGCTTGCGCTGGCCGCGCAGCAGCAGCACCTGCAAAGTACCCTGGCCGGGCAGTATCAGGACATGATCGACTACTATACCCTCTGGGCGCACCAGATCAAAACGCCCATCGCCTCGATGCAGCTTTGCCTGCAACAAGACGATTCCGCGCACGCGCGCCAGCTGCGGCAGGAGCTTTCGCGCATCGAGCAGTACGTCGAGATGGTCATGGTCTATCTGCGCCTGAGCGGCGGGAGCGATCTGGTGCTGCGAGCGTGCGAGGTCGATTCGCTCGTGCGCAAAGCCGTGCGGCGCTTCGCGCATGAGTTTATCTCCCGGCGGCTTCAGCTGCAATATGAGCCGGTCACGCTGCGGTGCGTGACGGATGAAAAATGGCTGCTGTTCGTCATCGAACAGGTCTTGTCCAACGCGCTCAAATACACCCGCCGCGGCAGCATTACCATCACGCAGCAGGCGCCCGCTACGCTTATCATTCGTGACACGGGCATCGGCATCGCGCCGGAAGACCTGCCGCGCATCTTTGAAAAGGGCTACACCGGCTACAACGGCCGCAGTGACCAGAAAGCCAGCGGGCTTGGGCTGTATCTGTGCAGACGCATCTGCACAAAGCTCGGCCACGGCATCACCGCCGCGTCCTGCCCGGAAAGCGGAACGACCATCTATATCGATCTGTCTCAAACACCGGCTGCGCCGTGAACTTACAAAACTGTAAGCTCACGCGGGCAAACTGTAAGCCCAATCGATAGCGACCGGACACAAGACCCGGTATCATAAGCGCAGAAACATTCACAGGAGGCAAATATCATGCAAATTCTTGAAGTGAACGCGCTGCGCAAGGTCTACACCACACGCTTTGGCGGCGCGTCGGTGCAGGCGCTCAAAAACATCAACTTCTGCGTCGAGCGTGGAGAGTTCGTTGCCATCATGGGCGAGTCCGGTTCGGGCAAGACGACGCTTTTGAACCTGCTGGCCGGTCTGGACAAGCCGACCGCCGGGCAGATTCTCTTAAACGGCAAGGATCTTTCGTCCATCAAAGAGGCCGACCGCGCGGCCTTTCGCCGCGACCAGCTGGGCTTTGTGTTTCAGGAGTTCAACCTGCTCGACACGTTCTGTGTCGAGGACAACATCTATCTGCCGCTCGTTCTGGCCGGCGTGCGCCAGCAGCAGCTGCGCGCGCGGCTTGAACCCATCGCCGCACAGCTCGGCATCACGGACATCCTGAAAAAATACCCCTACGAGATCTCCGGAGGCCAGAAGCAGCGCGCCGCCGTCGCGCGCGCCATCATCACGAACCCGCAGCTGCTGTTGGCCGACGAGCCGACCGGCGCGCTCGACTCCAGAGCCACGGACGAGCTGCTGCGCGTCTTCGGTGACATCAGCCGCTCCGGCCAGACCATTTTGATGGTCACGCATTCCGTCCGTGCGGCCAGCCGCGCCGGGCGCGTGCTGTTTATCAAGGACGGCGAGGTCTATCACCAGCTCTATCGCGGGCTGATGACGGACGACGAGCTGTACCAGAAGATCACCGACGCGCTGACCGTCCTGCAGACAGGAGGCGCGCAGCTATGACCGGGACACTGTATCCGCGCCTTGCCTGGCAGGGCATCACGAAAAACCGGAAGCTGTATCTGCCGTACCTCGGCACGTGTGTCGGGATGGTGATGATGTGCTACATCCTGCTGTCGCTGGCCTCGTCACCGCTCATCCGGACGCTGCCCGGCGGCAACACGATGCCCGCCGTTCTGGGTCTGGGCAGCTTTACGATGGCCGTGTTTTCCGCCATCTTTTTGTTCTACACGAACTCTTTCCTGGTTCGGCGCAGAAACCGCGAGTTCGGCCTGTACAACATCCTCGGCATGGGTAAGGGCAATCTGGCCCGGGTGCTTGCGTGGGAGACGCTGTTCACCGCGCTCATTGCCCTGCTCGGCGGGATGGCGCTGGGGCTGGCGTTTTGCAAGCTGTTCGAGCTGCTGCTGGTCAACATCGTCGGCGGCAGCGTCACAACGGCGCTTACCGTTTCCATACCGGCGGTGTGCATGACGGGGCTTTTGTTTGCGGGCATTTTCCTTTTGATCTTCCTGCGCTCGCTTGCGACGGTCTGCACCGGCAGTGCCGCTTCGCTGCTGCGCAGCGAAGCTTACGGCGAAAAGCCGCCGAAGGCCAACTGGCTGCTGGGTCTTGCGGGCTTTTTGATCCTGGGCGCAGCCTATTATATCGCCGTCAGCATCCAGGAGCCGATGACCGCGCTGGCCGTGTTCTTCATCGCCGTTTTGATGGTTATCGCCGCGACGTATCTGATCTTCATTTCTGGGTCGGTGCTTTTGTGCCGGGTGCTGCAAAAAAACAAGCGGTATTACTATCAGAAAAACCATTTTGTATCCGTCTCGTCCATGGCCTACCGCATGAAGCGCAACGGCGCGGGTCTGGCCTCGGTGTGCATTCTGGCAACGATGGTGCTGGTGATGCTCTCGTCGACGACGTGCCTGTATTTTGGCGCGCAGGACGCGCTGCGTACGCGCTATCCGTATGATTTTTCCGTCGAGGTGCGCGTGCACGAGGCAAGCGAACTGTCGCAGGACAATCTGGACAACTTCCAATCGGTCATTGACGATACGCTGGCCGGGAGCGGCCTGACGGCGCAGTCGCGCATTGCCACGCGCACGTTGCAGAACGAAGGCTTTTTGTCCGGTGACCGGCTCTCGTTCAGCGGCGGGCAGAACCTGCTCGA
Organism: uncultured Oscillospiraceae bacterium; assembly: GCA_964434135.1. Lineage (GTDB taxonomy): Bacteria > Bacillota > Clostridia > Oscillospirales > Oscillospiraceae > CAG-170. Next base: position 3,870 of record CAYSTN010000051.1, on the reverse strand, counting down.
CTACGAGGACATCGTCACGCTGACGCTGTTGCCGCTGGAGGACTACAACGCCCTCACCGGGCAAACCGAGACGCTTGCGCCGGGCGAAGCGCTCCTGTGCGCGCCGCGCCTTCGTTATGACGCGCCGACGCTCACGCTGGACGACGGTACGCAGTACCGCATCAAAGATACCGTCGACGCGCTGCCCGGCTTTGGCCGCGACACGGCAAACGTAGTCGCAACGGTGTATCTCGTCGTCCCGGACTTCCGGACCGTTGCCGAACAAAGCACCTGGGGTATTCTGCTCTGGACGTGTTCGTTTGACACGGACGGGGACGAAGCGCAGCAGACCGCGCTGTACAGCGCGCTGCGCCAGGCGCTGGGCGAGACGCAAACACCTTTGGCCTATGAGAGCTATTCGATCGAGGCGCTTGCGCCCAACCGGGGCGATTTCTACGGCACGTATGGCAGCCTGTTTTTCCTTGGCATTATGCTGAGCATCGTGTTCCTGGCCGCTGCTGTTCTGATTTTGTATTATAAGCAGATCTCCGAGGGCTACGAAGATCAGGCGCGCTTTGCCATCATGCAGCGCGTGGGCATGACAAAGACGGACATCCGCCGCTCGATCAATTCGCAGCTGCTGCTTATCTTTTTCCTGCCGCTTTTGTTTGCCGGACTGCACCTGGGCTTTGCCTTCCCGTTTATCCACAAGCTGCTGATTCTGTTTAACCTGAACAATCTGGGGCTGCTCATCGGCACAACGGTTCTGACCTTCGCCATCTACGCGGTGTTCTACGCCATCGTCTACCGCGCAACGTCCGGCTCGTACTACGCCATCGTTGCGGGTGCAAAGGAGGACGCGGTATGATACGACTGCTTTTAAAGCTGCTGGTGGTGTTCGTGCTGCTCGGCGCTGTGCTGCTGGGGCTTGTTTCGTGTGCCGTCGGCACGGTCTTTCACGGCGGCGCGGCGGCCATACAGGCGCGCCTGGCGCGCTGGCAGCGCGTTCTGGAACAGTTTAAGACATGGTGGTTCCCGGTGCGCGCGCAGCTGTTTTCCTGCACCGTATGGGCGCTGTGAACGTGCTGCGCCGGACGCTTGCGGGCGTGGTGTTTTATCTGGGACTTGGCCTGATCGGCCTGCTTGCCCTGCCGACGGCGGTGCTTTTGGGCTGCATCGCCGGGGTCTGGGTGCTGACCGACCGGCTGACGGCAGCAATTCGCAGTTGACGCGCGGGCGTAAATGGGGTATGCTTCGCATAGACGGATTTGCCAAAGGAGGGACACGAATGGGAACGTGTTCATCGTGCGCAGGCGGCTGTGGCGGCTGCGGCGGCTGCCGCAGTCACGTGCTGGTGCTGACACCGCCGGAGCTGGCGCTGCTGCGGGAGTTCGCCGCGCTGGCCTTTTTACCCGTGGGCTGCACCCGAACGGACGATACCCCGGTCTATCACACCACGCTCGGCACACCGGAGACGATCAGCGCCGCTTTGTGCGCGCTGCGTGACAAACGGCTCATCTCCATCGACTACGCGCTGCCGCTGCAAGGTTTTGACTACGCCGCCTATGCCGGCTGCGCCATCCGCGGCAGCATGGCGCTGACCGCCGCCGGACAGGACGCGCTGACCGCCCTGGACATTCAGGGCTGCGGCGATGCAGACGGCTTGACAGACCTGCTATAATATAAGGAGAATCGTTTTTGCCGGGAGGAGGTGCGTCCGGTGGCCGAGAATAAGCGCGTCATTGCGCGAAATCAAAAGGCGTTTCATGAATACTTCATCGACGAGACGTTCGAAGCCGGCATCGAGCTGTTCGGTACGGAGGTCAAGTCCATCCGGCTCGGTACACTCAGCCTCAAAGAGGCCTGGTGCCAGATCAAAGACGGCCAGCTCTTCATCCGGCAGATGCACATTGCCCCGTATGAACAGGGCAACATCTTCAACAAAGACCCGCTGCGCCCGCGCAGACTGCTCATGCACAAGCGTGAGATCATGCGCCTTTTTGGCAAGGTCAAGCAGGACGGCTACGCGCTCATCCCCTTGTCGGTCTACTTCCGCGGCAGTCTGGTCAAGGTCGAAGTCGCGCTCGCCCGGGGCAAAAAGCTCTATGACAAGCGTGAAGATGCAGCGAAAAAAGACGCCAAGCGGCAGATCGACCGCGCAATGAAAGGACGGTAACACCATGGAAAACCCCATTATGACACTCAGCATGGCAGACGGCGGCAAGATCGTCTGTGAGCTGTATCCCGAAAAAGCGCCGCAGAGCGTGCGCAACATGATTGCTCTGGCCAACCGGGGCTTTTACGACGGCCTGATCTTCCACCGGGTCATCTCCGGCTTTATGATCCAGGGCGGCTGCCCCAGGGGTACGGGCACCGGCGGCCCGGGCTACTGCATCAAGGGCGAGTTCAAGCTCAACGGCGTTCCGAACAACCTCAGCCACAAGCGCGGCGTTTTGTCCATGGCGCGCGCACAGTCGCCCAACTCTGCCGGCAGCCAGTTCTTCATCATGCACGAAGACGGCGCGTTCCTCGACGGGCAGTACGCCGCGTTCGGCAAGGTGCTGGAAGGCATGGATGTCGTTGACAAGATCGCAGCCACCCGAACCGACGGCAACGACCGTCCGCTCACCGAGCAGAAGATTGCTTCCATCCGCGTCGACACGCGCGGCGAAGAATACCCCGAGCCGGAAAAGCTCCGCGACCCCTACGGACGCGGATGACGGTCGGAATCATCACCGGCGCTTCGGCCGGTCTGGGCGCGGAATTTACGCGCCAGCTGGTGCGCGAATTTCCGCAGATCGACGAGTTCTGGCTCATCGCGCGCCGCATTGGCAAGCTCGAAGAGCTTGCGCAGCAGCTGCCGCAGAGCAAGCTGGTCTGCATCGGGCTGAATTTGCAAGACCCCAAAAGCTTTCGCTTCCTTGCCGACCGCCTGAACGAGCAAAAGGCCGACGTGCGCCTGCTTGTCAACAACGCCGGCTGCGGCACGACGGGCAATCTTGGCGCGTCTGCCAACACCGGCGAGATCATGCGCGTTGTCGACCTCAACGTCCGCGCGCTGACCATGCTCACGCAGACGGTGCTGCCGTACATGACGCGCGGGGCGAAGATCATCAACGTCTCGTCCATTGCTGCGTTCTGCCCGACGCCGCGCATGACGGTCTACAGCGCGTCCAAGGCGTATGTCTCCGCCTTCACCGGCGGGCTTGCCGACGAGCTGCGCCCCAGAGGCATCAGCGTTACGGCCGTGTGCCCCGGGCCGATGCAGACGGAATTTTTCGATGCCGCCGGAGATCATGACCTGTTTGCCAACATTCCGTGGTGCGACCCGGTCAAGGTTGTCGCCGGAACGATCCGCGCGGCCAGGCGCGGCCGCACGTTCTACACGCCGACGGCGTTTAACAGGTTCTACCGCTTTGTGGCGAAGCTGCTTCCCATGAAGTGGATGATACACGCAACAAGAGTTTGATTTAGAAGCGTTCCACCATCGCGCAGCGGGACTTCCGCTGTCACACGGGGCTGCACTGGTTTCGACGGGGGCAGTGAGGCCGGATAAGCGGGCGGAGGCGCCTGGCCTCCATAAAACGGGCAATTTTTCTAAATTAACTGACAACTCTAAAGTTGCTCTGGCTGCCTAATTAGGCAACCCGTCCTCCCCGGAAGGGCCACGAGCCGGGCTTGGGCGTGATCAAGTGGCGTCCGTGAACGCAGTAAGCTTTGCCTGCGTCATGCATCATGAAGCTACCAAGGTGCGTAGGGTGTTTGTTCCCGCCGTGCCGAGGGAATGGAAATAACAAACTGCGCCCGGAGAAAGTCCTGTCAAGTTGCTTTCGGACAGGGGTTCGATCCCCCTCAGCTCCACCAAAACAAAACGACAAGCAAACGCTTGTC
>CAYSTN010000050.1:0-15746 GCA_964434135.1 uncultured Oscillospiraceae bacterium | reverse complement strand
TGTGTTTTTGCTTATCGGCCCCAGGTTTTTTACGTCAAACAGACAGCTCTTTCTCAGCTGACGGTCGAATTACATCCGCGATTCATAATCCGCAAAGTTGATGTCATTCAACAGCTTTTGCAGCCACGAACCGGACACGACCCACAGATCGTCATAGCGCTCGATCTTCAGCTCCTGCGCGTCACCGGCCTGTGCCAGTGGCTTGACGTACTCCGGCTCGTAGACGATCACCGGCGGCAGTACAGCCAGCTTGCCCGCGACGGTCTTCATCAACTCGCGTGTTCCCTGCGTCGTGGCGGCGCTGATGACATAAAATTCATAGCCCTGCGCCGTCACGTGTGCGCGCAGGCGTTCGAGATTATCACTCTCGGGCGGCAAAAGGTCAGCCTTGTTAGCCGCGACGAGCATCGGCCGCGAAGCCAGCTCAGGCGAATACTGCCGCAGCTCCTCGTTGATCTTTTCAAAGTCCTCGACCGGGTCGCGGTCTTCACTGCCGGAAACGTCGACGATGTGGATCAGCAAACGGCAGCGGTCGATGTGGCGCAGAAAATCGTGGCCGAGGCCAACGCCCTCTGCCGCGCCTTCGATGATGCCGGGGATATCGGCCATCACGAACGAAACGCCGTCTGCGACGTAGATCACGCCAAGGTTCGGGTAAAGCGTGGTAAAGTGGTAGTTGGCGATCTTCGGATGGGCATTGGACGTGACCGACAAGAGCGTCGACTTGCCGACATTCGGAAAGCCCACCAGACCGACATCGGCCAGAAGCTTCAGCTCCAGAATGACGTCGTGTTCCTCGCCCGGCAGACCGGCCTTGGCAAAACGGGGCACCTGTCGCGTCGGCGTGGCAAAATGTTGGTTGCCCCAGCCGCCTCTGCCGCCTTTACACAGGACAAAGTCCGCAGAGTCCGACATATCCTTGATGATCTCGTTCGTCAGCTGGTCGCGCACGACGGTGCCTCTGGGCACCTTGATGATAAGATCTTCACCGTTTTTTCCGCGGCAGCGCTTACCCTGCCCGTTTTCGCCATTCGGCGCGGTGTATTTGCGTTTGTATCGGAAATCCATCAGCGTCGAAAGATTGTCGTCGACGCGCAGCACGATTGAGCCGCCCACGCCGCCGTCGCCGCCGTCCGGACCGCCCGCAGCGACGTATTTTTCCCGGTGGAACGCCACCGCGCCGTTGCCGCCGTTGCCGGCCTTGACGGAGATTCTTACTTTATCGATGAACATAGGCTTCGTCTCCTTTCAGGTGAAGCGTATAGATCGCAGCTGCAAATTTCTCGCTTCCATCGAACTTTTCACTGCTTCCGTATTGGGCAAAGCGGAAGCCACACTTGCGGATGACATTCCCGGAAGCGGTGTTTTCAATCGCATGGCGCGCGGTAAAATCGCAGATGCCGTGGATATGGTACGCCCAGGCCAGCATCGCCTGTGCCGCCTCGGTTGCATAGCCCTGTCCCCACGCGTCACGGCGAAGATTATACCCCAGCTCATGTACGCCATCTTCCGTCTTACCCACGCCACCTGTACCGATCAGCAGCCCCGTATCCTTGCGGTAGAAGCCGAACTCAAACGGTTCATCGGCAATGCTTGCGATCCACTGGCGCGTCACATCGATGCCCTGATGCAGCGGATAGAGCATGAAGCGGTTGACCTGCGGATCACTCGTCCATGCAAAGACCGCCGGTGCGTCTGCCAGCGTGATGTGGCGCAGCAGCAGGCGCTGTGTTTCGATTTGATCGGCTTGCAATCGCCACATTATGCTTCCCTCTTTCTTTAGAAAAAACCCCGAACGGGACTCGTTCGGGGTTTTACAACAAATTACTGTTCTGCGTAGACGGAACACATCTTGCGATCCTTGCCCATACGCTCGAACTTGACTCTGCCGTCGATCAGAGCGAACAGCGTATCATCCTTGCCGATGCCGACATTGTTGCCCGGATGAATATGTGTGCCTCTCTGACGAACGAGGATGTTGCCAGCCAGAACGAACTGACCGTCAGCGCGCTTTGCGCCGAGTCTCTTCGATTCAGAATCACGGCCGTTCTTGGTCGAGCCGCCGCCCTTCTTGTGTGCGAAGAACTGGAAACTGATATTCAGCATTTATTGCACCTCCAAAACTTCGATATAATCAGGATAGTCATCCCGCAGACTGCACAATGTAAGCATCATGCCGGAGAGTACCGCCTGTACGGCCTCTTCGTTTTCACAGTTTGCAGGAAGGGTTAAGGTAATTCGAGCCTCATCTTCGTTGACTCTCGTCTTGACGTGTTCACCGAGAACATCGTTGAGCGTACATTCAACGAGCTTGACTGCCGTGGTAACAGCCATACAGATAATGTCGCTGCCTGCTTCCGCGTAGCCGCTGTGACCCGAACAGCAGAATCCGGTGATTCTGCCTTCTTGATCGAAAAATTCGACTTTTGTCATCGTGACTTACAGCGCGATCTTTTCGATCTGTACCTTGGTGTACGGCTGTCTGTGACCCTGAAGGGACTTGGAGTCCTTCTTGGAGCGGTACTTGAAGACACGGATCTTCTTGCCCTTGCCATTCTTCAGAACCTTGGCCTCAACCTTAGCACCCGCAACCGTGGGCGTGCCGAACTTGGATTCAGCGCCGTCAACAACTGCCAGAACCTGATCGAAGGTAACGGTTTCGTCAGCCTCCGCCGTGAGCTTCTCGATGTAGATCACATCGCCCTCTTTGACGTTGTACTGCTTACCGCCGGTAACGATAATAGCCTGCATATTCGTTTGCACCTACCTTTTCTTTCGTAGACTCGCTCTTGAGGTGTGCCAAAGCAACTTTTGACCTCTTTAATGCGGCTTAAAGATTATAGCAAAGAAGCGTTTTCTTGTCAAATGTTTTTTTGCAAAAAACGGCACATTTTTGCGCCGTTTCAATCCAGTCTCACCACCGGAGCGCAAATGGCTTCCATGCACTGCGCAGTCTGCGCCGAAAAGTTTCCGTTTCGCGCAAGATCTCCCAATGACAGCATCCCGCACAGTCGAGAGCCGCTCGTTACCGGCAATCTTCTGAGCTGCGCGCGGGACATCAGGCGCAGCGCCTGCTCGGTATCCTCTGCCGCATCGACGCACACCACGCCCGTCGACATCACTTCCCGCACCGCCACGCGGTCAGTAGCCTTACCCGCCGCCACACACCGAAGTACCACGTCCCGGTCTGTCAGCATCCCGCACAGCCGCCCCTGCGCCGTGCAGACCGGCAGACTACCGAGATTGTACCGGCTCATCAGCCGCGCCGCCTCGGCTACCGGCTCGTCCACGCCGACGCTTATCACGTTTTTCGTCATACACGCTTTGACCTTCATCCTGACCTCCATCATAAAAAGCGCCCCGGCAGCATACGCTGTCAGGGCGCTGCGATTATGGAGATTGTAGCCCGGGCAGACAGGAATTAAACCTTACTTGCCCTGCAATTTGCGGTCGATGGCCTCGGCGGCCTTTTTGCCTGCGCCCATAGCCAGAATGACCGTTGCCGCACCGGTGACTGCGTCACCGCCGGCAAAGACGTTTTCGCGCGTGGACATTTCGTTCTCGTCGACGATGATACCGCCCTTTTTGTTGGTTTCCAGACCCGGGGTGGTGGAGCGGATGAGCGGGTTGGGCGACGTGCCGAGTGACATGATGACCATATCGACATCCAGCACAAATTCGCTGCCTTCGACGGGGATCGGGCGGCGGCGGCCGGAAGCGTCAGGCTCGCCAAGCTCCATCTTAATGCACTTCATGCCGCACACACGGCCATCCTCGCCGCCGATGATCTCGGTCGGGTTGGTGAGCGTCAGGAACTCGATACCCTCTTCCTTGGCGTGATGCTGTTCTTCCAGTCGGGCAGGCATTTCGGCCTCGCCACGGCGATAGACGATGTACACCTTGTCCGTGCCCATACGCTTGGCGCAGCGCGCAGCATCCATCGCCACGTTGCCGCCGCCGACAATCGCCGCTGCCTTGGAGTGCAGGATGGGCGTGTCGTTTTCTTCCAGATACGCTTTCATGAGGTTGATGCGCGTGAGGTATTCATTCGCCGAGCAAACGCCCTTGAGCGATTCGCCGGGGATGTGCATGAACATCGGCAGACCCGCGCCGGAACCGACGAAGACCGCCTTGAAGCCCATTTCAAAAAGATCGTCGATCGACAAAACCTTGCCGATGACCATGTTGGTCATGACCGTATCGCCCTGCGCATTTAGCTTTTCGACTTCTTTGGCAAAGATGGACTTCGGCAGACGGAACTCCGGAATGCCATAGACCAGAACGCCGCCGGCGGTGTGCAGCGCTTCAAACAGGGACACTTCGTAGCCCTTCTTGGCCAGCAGCGACGCACACGTCAAGCCGGACGGGCCGGAACCGACGACCGCGACCTTCAGGCCGTTGCTCTCGGCCTTCTGTGGCATGGCGTTGACATTTTCGCGATACCAGTCCGCGACAAAGCGCTCCAGACGGCCAATGGCGACCGGTTCACCCTTGTTGCCGCGCACACACTTCGACTCGCACTGCGTCTCCTGCGGGCAGACACGGCCGGACAGCGCGGGCAGCGCGTTGGTGTCGGTGATGATCTCATAAGCCGCAGCGAAATCGCCCTCGGCAACTTTGTTGATAAACTCGGGGATGTGGATATTGACCGGGCAGCCCTCGACGCAGTGCGGCTTTTTGCACTGCAAGCAGCGCTTGGCCTCGTTGATGGCCATCTCCGGGGTGTAGCCCAGCGTAACTTCTTTGAAATTCTGATTGCGGACGTTCGGATCCTGCTCCGGCATCGGAGTCTTCGTAGCCTGCATATTTGCCATGATGCTTTCCTCCCCTTACTTAATCAGCTCTTCACCCAGCTTCTGGATGCGGCAGATGTGGGTCTTGCGTTCTTCGGCTTCGCGCTCGCGGTAGACGCTGTTGCGGCTCATAAGCTCGTCATAATCAACCTGATGTCCGTCAAAGTCCGGCCCGTCGACGCAGGCAAACTTGACCTCGCCGCCAACGGTGACGCGGCAGCCGCCGCACATACCCGTGCCGTCGACCATGATGGGGTTGAGCGAGACGACCGTCTTCACGCCGAACGGCTCGGTGGTCTTGGAGACGAATTTCATCATCGGGATCGGCCCGATGGCCAGAACTTCGTCATACTGCACACCGGATTCGAGCAGTTCTTTGAGCTTGACGGTGACGAAACCGTGTTCGCCATAAGAGCCGTCATCGGTCATCAGATACAGGTTGTCCGAAGCCTGTTTAAACTCGTCTTCCAGAATGACGATATCCTTGTTGCGGAAGCCAACGATCACATCGGTCTGCACACCGGCTTCTTTAAATGCCTTGGCCGACGGATATGCTATGGCGCAGCCAACGCCGCCGCCGACAACGCACACACGTTTTTTGCCTTCGACCTCGGTCGGCTTGCCAAGCGGGCCGACAAAGTCCTGGATAAAGTCGCCCTCGTTCAGGCTGCCGAGCATCTCGGTAGACAGGCCGACCTTCTGGAAAATGATCGAAACCGTGCCCTTTTCGCGGTCATAGCCCGCGATGGTCAGCGGCACACGTTCCGATTTTTCATCCACGCGGAAAATGATGAACTGACCGGCCTTTGCCTTTTTGGCGACGAACGGCGCTTCAATTTCCATATACGTGACTGCGGAGTTCAATTCCTTCTTACGCACGATTTTGTACATAGTTTTGCTCATCCCTTCAAATCATCAGTAATATTCTTACTTGCTCTGACAATTCAACTTAGTATACCACAGAACCCTTGCTTTTGTAAATAACATTTCGATATAAAAATACCGATATATTCCATGTGCTGAATCTATTTATGTCATTTCTGATATGGGTTATTCCAATTCCGTCTGTATGACGATGTCATCCCCGCGCACCTGCTGCCAGGAAAACCCCGCGCACAGCGCCTGCGGCGTAACGGGCGCAGGTTCGGGCTGCAACCCAGCCCAAAACGCAAGCTGCCCGATCAGCTCCGGGGCGGAAAACCGCTTTCGCAGCGCGCCGAGATCGAGATCTCGTTCGCGTTTACTGAGTCTGCGCCCGTCGGGCGCAACGAGCAGCGGCACATGGTAGTATTCCGGCTCTGGAAGCCCCAGCAGCGTTTGCAGCCAGAGCTGCCGTGGCGTGGATGAGAGCAGGTCGCGTCCGCGAACCACCTGCGTCACACCGCCCGCCGCATCATCGACCACCACAGCCAGCTGATACGCGTAGACCCCGTCCGAGCGCCGCAGGATAAAATCCCCGCACTGCGCGGCAAGATTCTGCGTATACGCCCCCTGCAAGCCGTCTGTGAACCGGATTTCGGTATCCGATGTCCGGATGCGCCACGCGGGCGTTCGGGTCTGTGCGGCGCGCTGCGAGGCCGTGAGCGCGCGGCACGTACCGGCATAGATCACCGTTCCGTCCGATGCATGGGGCGCAGAGGCCGCATGAAGCTGCGCGCGCGAACAGTAGCACGGATACACCAGTCCAAGCCGCTCCAGCCGTTCAAATGCCGCGCGATAGGCTTCCGTGCGCGAAGACTGCGGCGGCTGCTCAACATCCCAGTCCAGCCCCAGCCAGTCCAGATCACGTTTGAGCTGCTCGGCATATTCTGCCCGGCAGCGATCCGGGTCCAGATCTTCGATGCGCAGGAGCATCTGCCCGCCGCAGCTTTTCACCGACAGCCAGGCCAAAAGCGCAGAAAACACATTGCCCAGGTGCATTCTGCCGCTGGGACTGGGCGCAAAGCGTCCGACTACCATGGAACGTATCTCCTTTCGCGCAAACGGGCAGGGTCACCCCTGCCCGTCGAATCGGTTGGTTTCAGATCTGATAAATGCGGCTGTACTCCTCGTAGTAACGCTCAAACTTGTCCGACTTCATCTCACGCAGTGAGCTGAGGTATTCATGCGTGTCGAACGAATCGGATTCCAGCTCGATGAACGCAACGGCAATGTTGGAGCAGTGGTCTGCCACACGTTCATAGTTCGTCAGCAGATCGTTGAATACAAAGCCCTGTCCGAGCGTGCAAAGTCCCTTTTGCAGCCGGTCAACGTGGTGCAGCTTCAGCTCATCGCAGAGATTGTCGATCAGCTCTTCCAGCGGCTCGACCCGCGCAGCAAGCTGCAAGTCATTGTTGACGAAAGAGTCGATGGCGATCGTCAGGATCTCCGTCAGCGCAGCTTCCATCACCGAAAGTTCGTGCGAAGCCGCATCGGAGAAGTGCAGGTTTTTCTCATGCAGTTCTTTTGCGCCCTCGGCAATGTTGAGCGCATGATCGGAAATTCGCTCAAAGTCAGAAATGGTGTGCAGGAACTTGGAAACTTCGGCGTTCTGCTTGGCGCTCATTTCGCGTTCCGTGACCTTGACCAGATACGTGCCCAACCGGTCTTCATAGCGGTCAACGAGCGTCTCAAGTGATTCGACCAGCTTGTAGCGTTCATCCGAATAGCCATGCAGCAGCGCGATTGCCTCGACGAAGTTGCGCTTGGCTTCCTCGGCCATTGCATTGATGGTCAGACGGCTTTGTTCGATTGCCAGCGCCGGGTGCTGGATGAAGCGTTCTTCCAGCCGCATGAACTCCGGTTCGGCCTCTTGCTGCTGCGGTTTTTCGCGCACCAGCAGATCAACGATCTGCTCGATCTGCTTGGTAAACGGCAGCAGCGCCACGACCTTGATAAAGCGGAACACCGTGTTGACGAACGCAATGGAGACGCTTGTCATCACACGAGCCGCAAACGGGAACGTAATAAATGCATCCAGCGTGTAATACAGCGCAGCAAACAGAATGACGCCCGCGACTTCAGCGACCAGATAGACCATAGCCGTGCGTTTGCCGTCGGTCGAAGCGCCGATGGCCGAGAGCAAGACCGGCATCGCCGCGCCGATGGCAATGCCCATAATAATAGGCAGCGCAACGGAAAAGTCGATCACGCCCGTTGAAGCCAGCGCCTGTAAAATACCGACAGCCGCCGAGGCCGATTGCAGCACACAGGTAAACAGCGTACCGAACAGGATACCCAAAAACGGATTGGAGAACGAAGTCAGAATGCGGATGAATGTCGGGTCATCGCGCAGCGGCGAGACTGCCGACGACATCGTCGACATTCCGAACATCAAAACCGCAAAACCCATCAGGATATCGCCGATGTGCTTTTTGGCCTGGTCACGCGCAGCCATGCGCAAAATGATACCGACGACCGAGATCACGCCCGTCAGCGTAGCCGTGGAAAACAGATCCATCCACCCGCCTGTCGAGCCAATGTCAGACAGACAGATGATCCATCCTGTGATAGACGTACCCAGAATCGCGCCCAGCACGATGGAGATCGCCTGCCGCACCTTCATCATACCGGAGTTGACAAAGCCGACGATCATGACGGACGTGGCCGACGAAGACTGGATCACAGCCGTCACACCCGTGCCAAGCAGGAACCCTTTGATGGGGTTGCCGGTCAGCCGGTACAAGATCAGCTCGAGCTTATTCCCCGCGACGCGCTTTAGCCCGTCGCCCATCAGCGCCATACCGAACAGGAACAGCGCAATGCCGCTGAGCAGGGAGATCACATTGGAAATACTCACGTGCAGTGCCTTCTCTCTTCTTTATCTTGCCTTTATGGTAAAAGGGTCATCTTAAATCTATTGTACTTTTTATCTTAAATTCATGTTAAATCTTGCATTTCTTTCACATTTCACGTAAACTTAACATAAATATCGTCGACGTTTTTACATTTCTGCTTTAAACTGAGCCTAAAATCAGGAGGGATGACCATGATCTATTTACTCGAAGATGACGATTCGATCCGCAAACTGGTACTCTACGGTCTGAGCAGCCAGGGATTTGAAGCGCAGGGCTTTTCCCTGCCCTCTGAGTTCTGGTCTGCGATGGATCACGCTCTGCCGGAGCTGGTACTGCTTGACATTATGCTCCCGGAAGAAGACGGCCTTTCCATTTTGAAAAAGCTGCGCGAGCGCAGCAACACGCGCCGTCTGCCCATCATTCTGCTCACCGCGAAAAACTCGGAATACGACCGTGTCATCGGTCTGGATCACGGCGCGGACGATTTCGTTTCCAAGCCCTTTTCCATGCTGGAGCTGATCGCGCGCATCCGCGCAGTCCTGCGCCGCGCAGAACCAGCCGCGACCAATGATGCGTATACCCTTGGCCGGCTCTGTGTTTCACCGTCGCGGCATGAGGTCAAGGTGGACGGCAAGGATGTCACGCTCACCAACAAAGAGTTTGAGCTGCTGTGCCTCCTGCTGCGCAACAAAGGACTGGTGCTGACGCGCTCGACGCTGATGGATCGCGTCTGGGGCTTTGAATCCGAGCGCGAGAACCGCACCCTTGATGTTCACATCCGTACCCTGCGTGTCAAGCTTGGCGAGGCGGGCAGCTATATTGAGACGGTGCGCGGCATCGGCTATAAGATCGGAGACGAAACGGTATGACAGCAAAAATCTTCCGCAATGCCTTTTTGATCGGTATCACTGTCCTTTTGGCGTGTTTTTTCCTGTTTTTCTTCATCATGTACTCCAATTATCAGACGCTTTCGTTCGATATTCTGCAAATGCAGGCTGCGCAGCTGTCTGAGGGCATGGAGCTTTGCGGCGGTGAAGTCTATTTGTCCGGCGCAGATTTTGACGAACGCGTCACGTGGATCGCCGCCGACGGTACCGTCCTGTTCGACAACCAATCCGATGCCGACGAGATGGAAAACCACGCCCAGCGTCCCGAGGTCATCGAAGCGTTCGCCAGCGGCAGCGGCCGTTCCGACCGCTATTCGACCACGCTGCTGGAAAAGAACAACTATTACGCGCAGCTTCTGCCGGACGGGACGGTTCTGCGTGTCAGCGGCAAGCAGACCAGCGTCACGGCTATGCTCCTGATGCTCGTACAGCCGTCACTGTGGATCATCGTATTGGTCTTGCTGCTGTGCGGCATTCTGGCCATGCGTCTTGCGCAGCAGATCGTCAAACCCATCAACGCCATCGACCCTGATGCGCCGGATTCCGTCAAGATCTATCCGGAGCTGCAACCGCTCATTGCCCGCCTGCAAGAACAAAACCGCACCATTCGTGCCCAGCTGAGTGAACTGTCCACACGCCAGCGCGAGTTTAACGCCATCACGGAAAATATGTGCGAGGGCTTTTTGATCGTCGATGACAAGTGCAACATTCTCTCCAGCAACCGCAGCGCGCTGCGTCTGCTTGGCGTCAACGGCCAGCAAAACCCCGAAAATCTGCATCAGGCACTCTGTTCTTCCGAACTGGTACAGCTGGTCGATCACGCGCTCACCGGTGAACGCGCCGATACGGAGCTACTTGTCGACGGTGTGACCTGGCAGCTGTTCGCAAACCCTGTTATCTCGTCGAATCAGGTCACCGGCGCGATTGTGATCTTCATGGACGTGACCGAGCGCGAACAGCGCGAAGCGCTGCGACGGGAGTTTTCTGCCAATGTCTCACACGAACTCAAAACGCCGCTGACCTCCATCACCGGCTTTGCCGAACTGATGAAAGAGGGGCTTGTCCCGCAGGAAAAAATGAAGGAGTTTTCCGGCGATATCTACCGTGAATCGCGCCGCCTGATCGATCTGGTCGACGATATCATCCAGCTCTCCCGCCTTGACGAAGGCACAGCCGGCTTTGCCCGTGAACCGGTCGACCTCTACGCACTTTGCGCCAGCGTCATCGACCATCTGCGAGTCGTCGCGCAGCGGCAGAATGTCACCCTTACCCTCACCGGCCAACACGCAAGCTTGCCCGGTGTCGAGCAGCTGCTTCAGGAGATGGTCTTCAATCTCTGCGACAACGCCATTAAGTATAATGTCCCCGGCGGCAGCGTCAACGTCTGTGTCTGGCAAAACGGCGAGACGATCACACTGTCCGTTGTCGATACCGGCATCGGCATTCCCTATGCAGATCAAAGCCGCGTCTTTGAGCGCTTCTATCGCGTCGATAAGAGCCACTCCCGCGAAGTCGGTGGCACGGGACTCGGCCTGTCCATCGTCAAACACGCCGCGCAGTATCACGCCGCCAAGCTCGAGCTGCAAAGCGAACCGGGAAAAGGCACAGCCATCGCCGTCAGCTTCCCGACCCAGCAGTAAACCTCCGCATATCTCCGCCCTGATGCGCGCCGAAACCGACCTTGCCGGAACGAATCCTCGCAAACGAAGCATCATTCCTATAAGCTCGGTTTCTCCTTTCAAAATTCAAAATTGTGACCACTTCATTGGGTCACAATTTTGTTTTTTGACGTTTTTTCAGACTGGCAGAGTCGCCCGCCCCTATGGGTAATCCGTAGGGCGTTGTTGGGGCGGACGACTCTGCCCGCCCTATTTTACCTTATTCTTGTTCTTCGTTCACCTTGTAAAATAGGCAGACTAGACAGATTTTTCTTGCAACCGTGGCTTAAATACGATAGAATATCCCCATCAAATGATTGGAGAACATCATGCAAACACTCACTTTTCCTGCATTTTCGCTGTTTTTTTGTGTGGGGGCAGCGGCGTATCTGGCTGGTTGCTGCAACGGGGCGATTGTTACTTCTCATCTGTTTTTTCACGACGACATTCGCAAACATGGCAGCAAAAACGCAGGATTGACGAATTTCTATCGCGTCTATGGTTGCAAATTTGCCATCTTTGTTATCCTGATCGATATGCTAAAAGCGTTTGTGGCGGTCAAGCTCGGCTCTGTGGTGCTTGGCGAGTTTCTCGGCCTTGCGCGCGAGGGCGCGTACTTTTCCGCTCTGTTCTGCGCCATCGGGCATATCTTCCCCGCATTCTATTCTTTCCGCGGCGGTAAGGGCATTTTGTGCAGCGCAACGCTGCTTTTGCTGCTCGATTGGCGCATTGCGCTCATTGGTTGGGGACTTTTTGCGCTTATGTGGCTGACAACACGCTATGTCTCTCTCGGCTCAATTCTCGCTGCGCTCAGCTTTCCCATCACCACGCTGGTCTTTTTCCACGGACAGTGGTTTGTGTTTGTGCTGTCGGTTCTGTTGGCGGGGCTGGTTATCTGGGCGCACCGGAGCAACGTTGTGCGGCTGCTTCACGGCTCGGAATCGAAGTTCCGGTGGCGCAAGGAGTAAATCGCAAGATTGTCCAGTAAAACCGTGCAAAAAACGGTGCAAATCTGCTGCAAAGCGCATAAAAACGGTGCATTTTCAGGCGAAAATGCACCGTTTTTTTACTTCATTTCAGGCTGCTGCTGTCATTCAAAACCGCTTCGCTGTATAAAAACAGCACGTCGGATGCTGTCAAATCAAGCAGTGCGCCCAGCCGTTCCGGCTGCACATAGCGGATGTCGACCAGCGTGATGGCGGCGTAGCCCTCGGCCAGAAGCGGGATGAGACTGCCGGCAAACGAGTCGCGGAAGACCAGAAGCTCGCGCGTGGTCGTAGCGTTCGGGTTCGTCAGCCGCAGCAAGGACTTTGAGCCGCCGAGGAAGACGGAATAAGAATCCTGTCCGGTCAGCTCGGGCAGCACATAGACGGGCAATTCGCTTTGCGTTTCATAGTCATAGACCGTGCAGGCACGAAGGGTGTCATTCGTCAGATAGCACAGCGTATCGGCTTGCAGCGCCAGTGCCGACTGGCCGCTGTACACGCCGTAAAAGGGCGCGTCAGACGCAAGCGTCTCATACTCCCCTGTCAGCGTCACACCCATGGCTTCGGCCAGTGTTTCGGCAACCGGGAGCAGAGTCTCCTGCCGCCAGTGCAGATCAGTTCGATAGTAGCTCTCGAGCGAAAGCACGTCGGTCAGGTCGACCGGTGTGGCGTAGGGCATCTGCGAATAGAGCCGTTCGGCCAGCGCCGCGTGATCGAGCGTGGGGTAGCCGCTTTCCGCAGCCAGATAGGCCGTTTTATCCGGGATGACGCTGACGTAGACGGATTGTGCATCCGTCAGATACAGTTCATACAGGCGCGCAAAGCGCGACGCTGCGTAGTCCACGGATGCGGTGTTGAGCGTCGGGTCGAGTTTGGCCGCGTGCTGCTGCGCCAGATAGATGCCGTTGTTGTCTTTTTGCCGCAGCAGTTGCGTGAGCGTTTCGGCCTTGATGCGGCGAAACGTCTCGCGCAACGGGAACTGGTCAAGGGAATACGTCTCGAACTGCTCCATAAAAGAGCCGTTCAAAATCGTCTCGGCGCGCAGCGCGGGCTTTTGCGCAAGCGGGCGGCGCTCGGTTCGCGAAACGAGTGCGTCAGGCTGTAACCATCCCCAAAGCAGAAAGCCGCACAAAAAGGCCGTGCAGAGAGCGAGTATGGCAATGTTTTTTCGTTTTTCCATGGTGCGCACTCCTCAAAAACGGAAATACAGGAAGGGGTTGAACGAGCCGTCGACCAGAAACGCCGTGCAGATGACGAGAAGAGCCAGCAGGAAGACCGGCTCAATGACGGCAAGCACACGGACGCCGACGCGCGTTTGCCGCATCCGCGCTACGAGCTGCGCCGGAAGCGGTGTTGCGCCCAACGCGCCAAGCATAAGCAAAACTGCGCTGCTTTGCAGTGCGTAAAGGCTCTGCGCATTCCACAACGGCAGCTGCGCACCGCCAAAGAGCGCGCGCAGCGAAACGAAGGCTTCGACGACGCTTGCCGCGTCAAACAGGACAAAGCCCAGCACAACAAACAGCAGCACATACACGTGGTTTAAAACGTGCAGCCGCTTGAGCTGCGGCAGCAGCCAGAGCTTTTCCACTGTCAGAAGCACCGCGTACAAAAGCCCCCACAGGACAAAATTCCACGCCGCGCCGTGCCAAAGACCGGTTGCCAGCCAGACGATGAGGATATTGAACAGCTGGCGCGCTTTGCCCCTGCGGTTACCGCCCAGCGGCAGGTAGAGATAATCACGAAACCACGAGCCGAGAGAAATGTGCCAGCGCCGCCAGAAGTCCGTGATGCTGCCGCAGCAGTAGGGATAGCGGAAGTTCTCGGAAAAGCGGAAGCCCAGAATCCGGCCAAGGCCAATGGCCATGTCGCTGTAGCCGGAAAAGTCGTAGAAGATCTGCAGCGTGAAGCCGACCGCGCCCAGCCAATGATACAGAACGGATGCGTCAGCGCAGGCGCGAAAATCACTGACGAGTTCACCGAGCAGGTTTGCAAGCAAAATCTTTTTGCCAAGCCCGAGCAGAAACCGCCGTGTGCCCTCTGCTGCGCCGGAAAGCGAGTGCGTCCGGGTGCGCAGCTGCTCGGCGATGTCGCTGTAGCGCACGATCGGCCCGGCGATGAGCTGCGGAAACATGGCGACGTAGGCCGCAAGGTCAATGAAACTGCGCTGTGCCGGCACTTCGCCCCGGTAGACATCGACGAGATAGCTGAGGATCTGGAAGGTGTAAAAGCTGATGCCCAGCGGCAGCGCCACACGCAAAAGCGGCAGCGAAAGACCGGTCAGGGCATTCAGATTGGCAAGCAGGAAGTCTGCATACTTGAAATACGCCAGCATTCCAAGACTCGACACCGCCGCCGCAGCCATCAGCCACTTCCCTGCCCGGTGCGCGCGGAATTTTTCCAGCAACAGACCGAAGACAAAGCCCAGCGTGACAGACGCGAGCATGGCGAGCAGAAAGCGCGGCTCTCCCCAGCCGTAGAAAATAAGACTGGCCAACAGCAAAACGGCATTTTTCGCCCGGCGCGGCGCGAGGAAATAAAGCGCAAGCGTGAGCGGCAGAAAGTAGAATAAAAACGGAACACTGGAAAACAGCATAGCAGCCTCTTGGTTACGAAAAAATTATGCGATGAGGTCTTCGCTGACCATAACGGTCTGCGGGTAGGCCGTCTGAAGCTGGGCGCAGAATGTGTCGAGCAGATCGTTCAGGCCGTAGACGGAAATGAGATACTCTCCCAGCGTCGCAACGACGAGCTTGTCCGGGAAGCCGCACATCCACTGTTTGGAAAGGATGGCGGTCTTTGCTTCGGCGGCGGCTGCCGTCGCAGCGGCGGCATCGGGTAGGCGCACGACGGCGCAGGTAAACGAATTGGTATTCATCATGTGCATGATGGAAGCGGCATCGGTGGCCTGTTCCAATACGGAAGCCGGAAGACTGGTGAGATACTCAGCATCGGAACGGTTTTCCAGGCCGATCTTACCGGGTGCGCCGTCGGTCATATTCGCTTCGGAATAATCGCCGCCGGCGGCGGGGAACTTTTCATCCTCGGCATACTGCGCCCAGACGGTGTTGAGCAGGGTCAGTGCATCGGCAACGTCTGCCGTCTGCGTCTGGGCGGGTTTGGCCGCACAGGCTGTCAGCGAAAGCACCGCGAGCGCGGCCAGAAGAATGGAAATCACTTTTTTCATGGGGTTCTCCTTTAGAATTGAGGTATTTTCTTGCGCGGGTCTTGCCCGCGCCATCCTATAGACGTAAAGTTTCGTCTCAGGTTGCAAAAAAATTCTTAAAGTTTTGCAGCCTGTATATCCTAGCCGAGTCGAGCGGCTGCGTCAAGGGGGAATTTGCCTCGGCAAAAAACGCTCGAGCGAAATGTCCGGGCGTTGATTATAGGAGAAAGCCAAAATGAGAGAAAGACCTCTCAGGCGGCATTGCCCAAATCGCAACCACATTCGTAGGGTTCGATGCCCGCGTCGCAGCAAGCTCCATATCCCTCGCCCTGCCGCGCGTCGAAACCGACCTTGCCAGAACGAATCCTCGCAAGCGTGGCTTCTTATCCTTTAAGCTCAGTTTCTCCTTTCAAAATTGTGACCACTTCGTTGGGTCACAATTTTGTTTTTTGACGGGTTTTTTCGGGCGGACAGAGTCGTCCG
>CAYSTN010000049.1:0-15848 GCA_964434135.1 uncultured Oscillospiraceae bacterium | reverse complement strand
AGGTGGTCTGGTTGAAGGACTGGTCGGTGATGTCGCCGTAGTCGGTGATCATGGCAACGGCATACTCGACGTCGTCGGCCGGCTCTTCTGCTGCGGGAGCCTCTTCTGCCGGCTCTTCGTCGGCGGGCTCTTCGGTCTTGGCGGGTTCTTCGGTGGATGCAGCGGGCTGCTCAGCGGCAGGCTCTTCGGCGGGCTTGGAAGCACACGCGACGAGAGACAGAACCATAATGAGAGCCAGAAGCAGTGCAAGATACTTCTTCATTTGAAAATCTACCTCTTTCATAAGATTTCTCCCCGTGCGGCCGTGTCGCCTTTTGCGGCACGGCGCGCCGGAGCTGCCCAAAGGGCAAAAAACAGTATATCAGCTTTTTTTCGCAATTGCAATGGTCTTCTTGCTTTTTTGGCAGCTTTTCATAGATTTTTCAGCTGCAACAGCAGCCGAATCAGGCGTAACGCGGATTTTTCCAGCGCCACGCGCCCCTGCGGCGGCTGCGTACCGCCCCAGAGCATCCCGCTGTAGCCGCAATCGAGCTGCCAGGCGCGCACCAGCGCGCCGTCCTGGCACAGCGTCTGCCCGCCGAACGAGACTTGCGGCAGCTTTGCTGCGTGGCAGCTTTCGGCGGCCAGCGCAAACGGCAGGGCGTAGACCTCGCGCAGCGCCGCCTGCGACAGCGCCAACTCGCCCGCTACGTCACCCGTGTGCAGCACAAACGCGCCATACGGCCACACGCCGCGCGAGAGTGCCGCGCTCATGCGTCCGCAGACGATGGGGTCTTCCGACCACTGTCCGGCAAAGCCCTGCGCCTGCGGGGTGCGCATGACGCAGCTGTCAGGCCCGAGCCACAGCTGCACACCGAACTCGGCCATCTCCAGTCCCACCGCGCGGCCGACCGCGCGCACGAGATCTTCGTCAAACGAACACGCAAGCAAACTCGGGGCAGGGAACAGCGTCACGTTCTGCCGCCGCACGATCTGCCCGGTCTGTTCGTCGGTGATCTGCTGCTGCAAATGAAGCCCCTGCGCACCTTCGGCCAGCTGCACCGCCGCGATGCCGTAGCGCTCAAGCGCAGCCGACGCGCCCAGTGCGCCCGGTACGGTGCTTTGCTGCGTGCCAAAGTCCTCAACCAGGTGCTTCAAACTTGCATCGTCCATCCCGGCGACCAGCTGGAAGACATTGCATTCGCCCGTGCGCACCTGCAAAAGCGTATGCTGCTCGCCGTCTGCGCGGCAGCCCGTGAAGCGCGCACCCTTTTTCCGGCTGCGGCGCGGCAGCGCACGGTCGGAAAAACGAATGGCGTGGCGGTGTGCCTGTTCGATCTCCTCGCGGTCTTCCGGGTACTGGAAGCACACGTTTTCCGGTCTTCTGCGTGCCGGTTCACCCGGCCAGGCAAGCGGTTCGAGCGCCTGTACCACCGCGCTGCGCGTCAGGCGGATCGAGCCGGCCAGATAGCTTGCGCGGCTGCTCGTGCCGACGCGGATGTCATAGTATCCCGCATCCAGCACGAACGCGTGGGCGCTCTGGCGGAACACCGCAAGCTTCGTGATGGGGAAGCGCAGATCGATGCTCTCGTGCTCACCCGGGGCAAGCAGACGGCTTTTGCGGAAGCATTGCAGCGCGCTCACCGGCAGCGTCGTGTCACCTTCCGGCCGCGTCACATAGACCTGCACCAGCTCGCTGGCGGGATAGCGCTCACCGGTGTTGATCAGCTCCGCACTCACCGTCACGTCGCAGCCGTCAAGTCCGGCGCTCACGCTGCCGAACTCGACCCTGCCGTAGTGCAGTCCGTGGCCGAACGCATAGCGCACCGGTGTGCCGAATGCGTCAAAATACCGATACCCGACGAACTGGTCGACCGCCGCACCGGCTTCGTCAAAGCTTGCAAGCGCTTCCGGCCAGCTGTGCGCCAGATGTCCGGACGGCATGACCTGCGCCGTCAGAACATCGGCCAGCGCATAGCCCGCCTCCTGTCCGGCCAGACCGAGAAATACGATCGCGCCGCACGCGCGCGCGTCTTCGTTCAGCTCCATCGGCCCGGGTGTGGCCAGCACCAGCACGGTGCGCGAAAAGGCCGCGTTGACCCGGCGCAAAAGCGCCGTCTCTTCTTCGCGCAGCCACAGCTGCGTCTGTCCGGCCTCACGCCCTACGACCACGACTGCCGCGCCGCAGGCGTTTGCCACCGAGGCAAGCTCGTCTGCCGATACGGGCAGCTCGCTTCCGTCCGGATGCTCCAGCGCCCACGTGCGGTATTTGCGCGCCAGAAGCAGATCCGGCCGCACCAGTTCGCTTGCCTGCAAGCCGTCAAGTACGCCGACTACGCGCCACGGCTGCGCGCCGGGGGTAAAGGCCGGGGTACGCAGCTGCCGGATGCCGAACACGGCAATGGGCAGCGGCGCGCCGTCTTCCTGCGGCAAAAGCGGCAACGTTTCGCCGGTGTTTTTCAGCAGCACGATGCTTGCTGCTGCGGCCGCGCGCGCACTGAGCGCGTGGTCGCTCATTCTCAGAGTGATGTCCATAAGGCTGTTCTCCTGTTTTGTGTTGTCAAAGTGTGCAGATTTGTATTCTTATGTATAGTATAGCATATTCTGTCGAAAACGGAAGCAGAAAAACGAGAAAAAACCGTTCCGTCTTTTTACAAAAAGTTCACGCAAAACAGACCCCCGGCAGTATAATATTCTAAAAAGGAAAAAAGGAAGGAGCCGTGCTTCATGGCCAAAGCCATTTTGATCGTCGAAGACGATCCGAATATCTCCGAGCTTGTGCAGATGTACCTGGAAAAAGAGGGCTACGGTACGTATCTTGCCCCTGACGGCATGAAAGCCATCGACCTGTTCCGCCAGTATAAGCCGGATCTCATCCTGCTCGATATCATGCTCCCGCTCATGGACGGCTGGAGCGTTCTGCGCCGTCTGCGCCAGGAAAGCAAAGTCCCCGTCATCATGCTCACCGCCAAGGGAGAAACAGGGGATAAGGTGCAGGCACTCAAACAGGGCGCGGACGATTACCTCACCAAGCCGTTCGAGATGAAAGAGCTGCTTGCGCGCGTTGAGGCCGTGTTGCGCCGCAGCGGCGCACTCGACGACCGCTCCAAAAAACGCCGCCTTATGTTCGACAAGCTCATCATCGACCTCGACTCGTTCGAGCTGATCGTTGACAGCAAACGCATCGAGACTCCACCGAAGGAGATGGAGCTTTTGTTCCATCTGGCATCCAGCCCGAACCGCGTTTTCACGCGCAACCAGCTGCTTGACGAGGTCTGGGGCTTTGACTACTTCGGTGACAGCCGTACCGTCGATGTCCACGTCAAGCGTCTGCGCGAAAAGCTCGAGGGCGTCTCCGACAAGTGGAGTCTCAAGACCGTCTGGGGCGTGGGCTATAAGTTCGAGGTTCTGTAAGCATGAAAACAACATTCAGCCGGCAGTTTGGCCTGATCGCGGCGCTGCTGCTGCTGTGCATGGCCATTACCGGCGTGTCGTTCCGGTTTTTGCTGCTGCAATACCTCAACACCGACAAAAAGCAGAATCTCACCGCCGACGCGCGCGCCGTGGCCGCGCTGGCCGAGGCGTATCACTCCAGCGGCGAGCTGGAAGACAGCTGGGATTTTCAGCTGAGTTTGTCGCTGTTTTCTGACGTGGGTGAGGCCGAGGCGCTCATCTGTGACGAAAACGGGTTCGTCACGCTCTGCTCGTGCGAGGCGTTTTCCTGTGACCATCTTGGCCGCCAGGTCGATGCCGCACTCATCACGCAGATCGATGCTGACGGCGAGACGTACCGCGTGGGTGAGCTGACGGGCATTCACGACGAAAAACGCTACATCGCCGGGCAGCCGGTCGTCTCCGGCACGGGCGAGAACATCGGCTATGTCATCGTCTCGTCCGACATGGTGCGCATCGAAGATTTTATGGATCGCAGCACCACGCTGTTTTTCTATACCGCCATCGTTGTTTTGCTGCTGGCTATCGCTGCGGCGACGTTTTTGTCGCACCAGCAGTCACAGCCGCTTGCTCGCGTGGCAGAGGCTGCGCGGCGCTTTGGCCGCGGCGAACTCGATACGCGCGTTCAGGTCCCAGCCGTGTGCGGCGAAGAAATCATCGATCTGGCCAACGCGTTTAACACCATGGCCGATTCTCTGGAAAAGTCCGAGCAGCGGCGGCAGGAGTTCGTTGCCAATGTCTCGCACGAACTCAAAACGCCCATGACCACCATCGGCGGCTACATCGACGGAATGCTCGACGGCACGATCCCGCCGGAAAAGCAGCAGCACTATATGCAGATCGTCTCCGACGAGGTGCGCCGCCTTTCGCGCCTTGTGCGCAATATGCTCGATCTGGCCAAATTACAGGCCATGGGCGTCGACGAGAGCCGCAAGACCCGTTTTGACCTGGGCGAAGCACTCAGCGATGTACTCATCACCTTTGAACAGAAGATTTACAACAAGCATCTGGATGTGCGCGTTGACCTGCCGGACAAACCGGTCTGGATTCGCGCCGAGCGCGACAGCATTACGCAGGTTGTCTATAATCTGTTCGATAACGCCATCAAGTTCTGCCCCGACGCAGGGCGGCTTGGGCTTCAGCTCCGGCTCGACGGCAACAAGGCGCGCGTGTGCGTAGAGAATACCGGCCCGACCATCGACAAAGCCGAGCTGCCGTTGCTGTTTGACCGCTTCCACAAGGCTGACCGTTCCCGCTCTGCTGACCGCGAAGGCTGGGGCCTGGGGCTGTACATCGCCAAGACCATTGTCGGCGCGCACGGCGGCGACATCTGGGCAACGAGCGAAAACGGCCTGACACAGTTTATCTTTACGTTGCCGCTCGCCCGCTGAGGCGAGATTATCCTGTCAAGTTTCGAGGTATTTGACTATGCGCTTTGACGATCCATCCTATTATGATGACGAGCAACGGCCGCCGTATCAGCCGCAGCCAACACCGATGTCCGACCGTCGCCGCCGCCATACCGGCCAGTGGATCACGGGGATTATCATCGTTGGTCTGCTGGTGCTGGCCGTGCTGGGGACGATCCATCTTGTGCGCGACCTGGGTGTTACGCTCAACCGCTCCGATGAGGGTTTCCTTTTATCCATCGGCAAGCGTGAGCCGGAGCAGACCGCGCCTGCGGCCAAGCCCGCCGAGACTCAGCCGCAAACGCAGCCGCAGCAGCCGGTGCAAAGCACCGCACCCAGCGCTGACAGCGCGAAACAGCCTGCGCCGGAGCTTTCCCTGTCCGACTCGCCGCAGAGCGTGCCGAATGTCACGTCTTCCGCTGACGGCGCGCTGAGCCTGCAGGAGATCTACCGTCGCTGTTCGGGCAGCGTCGTCTCCATCCTCAGTGCCACGCAGTCCGGCAAGGCCACCGGCACGGGCATCATCATGTCCGCCGACGGCTATATCATCACCAACCACCACGTCATTGACGACGCACAGGCCGTCAGTGTGCTGACCGCTTCCGACATGGAGTACGCCGCCGTGATCGTCGGCAGTGACGAGACGAGCGACCTGGCTGTTTTAAAGGTTGACGCGACCGACCTGCCCGCCGCCGAGTTCGGCGATTCGTCCGTTTTGCAGGTCGGCGACCTTGTTGTGGCCATCGGTGACCCGCTGGGTGTCACGCTGCGCGGTACGATGACCGACGGCATCATCTCCGCCATCAACCGTGACCTCACGGTCAACGACCGCACCATGACGCTGCTGCAAACCAATGCCGCACTCAATAACGGCAACTCCGGCGGCCCGCTCATCAACTGTTACGGGCAGGTCATCGGCATCAACACCATGAAGATGAGCAATTATTACGCCTCTTCGGCCAGCGTCGAGGGCATCGGCTTCGCCATCCCCATCGATACGGCCAAGCCTATCATCGACGAGCTGATCGAAAAGGGCTACGTCTCCGGCCGCCCGGCCATTGGCATCGACGGTGAGAGCCTGCCCACGACCTATCGCATTTACTACCGTCTGCCCGACGGCATCTATATCACCCGCGTCTACCAAAACAGCGACGCTGCCGCCAAGGGCATCTGCGAGGGCGACATCATCACGGCCATCAACGGCACCGACGTGACCACCATGGAGCAGCTCAACCGCGTTAAAAATCAGTTCACTGCCGGCGATACCGTTACCCTGACCATCTACCGCGGCGGCGTTCTGTACGATGTCGAGGTCACCCTGATCGATCGCGCCACCGCCTGACGGCGTTTCTCACTACGTTTGTTTGCAACCACCCCCGGCGCGCCTTTGCCGCGCCGGGGGTTCTCTTTCCTGCAACGCTGCTGCGCGCCGAAACTGATCTTGCAAGCACTTTATTGGGGTGCAAGGCTATATTTGCGATTGGTGGATTTTGGAGCGGACAGAGCGTTCGCCCCACAACGCTCTGGGGGATAATCGGTGGGAGAGAAAGCACACGCAGTCCGCTTCGCTGACGGCTTTCCCAGAGGGAGAGCGAAGGGTGAGGCGCGGGGTGGATATGGAAAGCGTAGCGGGCGGGATTGTGGGACATTTTCGCAAAAAAGGCTTTGCTTTTTTGTGTGAATATTGTACAATAGAACAGGAAGCTGATGTGGCTGTATGGCAAAACGAAAGCCGGGCTGCGCGGCGAAAAAGAAATCTGAGGGTCTTTTGACCGATACCATATTTGGAGTGATCTGTTTTGCACAGTATTTTGTTGGCCTTTGATATCGGCACAAGTGGGCTAAAGGCGTCGCTGGTTGACGAACAGCTCAACATCGTGCGCAATGTTACGACGACCTATCCCACGCGCCACCATCCCGACGGCGGCTGCGAACAGGAGGCGGCAGACTGGTGGATGAGCGCGGTACGCGCGATGATGATGCTGCGCGAGCTTGCGCCGGAATACGTCAAGCGCGTCGATGCCATCGGTGTTTCCGGGCATATGCTGGGCTGTTTGCCGATGGATCGAGACGGTCAGACGTTGCGTCCGGCCATGATTCACGCAGACACGCGCGCGCTTTCCATCTCCAACGCGCTGCGCGCGCGCTTTGGCCGCGATTATTTCTATGGGATCTGCGGCAATGTGCTTTCGCCCGCGTCCACGCTGTGCAAGACGCTCTGGCTCAAGCAGAACGAGCCGGAACTTTACGCCAGAACCTATCGTATTTTGCAGTCGAAGGATTATCTGGTCTACCGGCTGACAGGGCGGATGGAGACGACCGATATGTCCGATGCGTCGCACGGACTGTTGATGAATTTGCAGACGCGGCAGTATGACGAGCAGATGTTCCGCGCGACCGGGCTGGACATGGATAAATTCCCCGAAATCCACACCAGCTGTGAGATCGCGGGCTATCTCTCTGACGAGGCGGCGGGCTGTCTTGGACTGCGTGCGGGCATTCCGGTGTCGGTCGGCGGCGGCGACGGCGCTTGCGCCAACGTCGGTGCAGGTGTGGCGCAGACGGGCGATTTCTATCTGAGTCTGGGCACGACGGCGTGGATCGCCGGGCAGATGGACGAGCCGTTTATCGATCCGCAGCACCGCGTTTTCCATATCTACACGCTCGACGGCCACGGCTGCAACGTCTTCGGCACGGAGCAGTGCGCCGGGCGGTCAGTCTCGTGGGCAATGGAGCTGTTTGACATTGCTGCGACACGGTCGTTTGACTCCATTGCCGCGCTTGCACCCGCCGGTGCGGGCGGACTCATCTACCTGCCGTACCTCGAGGGTGAACGCTCGCCCGTCTTTGATGCACAGGCACAGGGCGTTTTCTTCGGCATGAACACGACGCATAAGCGCGAGCATTTCCTGCGCGCCGTCCTCGAAGGGACGGCCTGCGGGCTGGCGCAGATTCTCGATGTGATGCGCGAACGGCAGCCCATCGATGAGCTGCGTATCATCGGCGGCGGCGCAAAGTCGAAAATCTGGAAGCAGATTCTGGCCGATGTGTGCGGCGTGCGGCTGCACGACGTGTCGACATTCTCCGACAGCGCGACCAGCCTTGGCGCGGCTGCGGCGGCCGGTGTGGCGGTCGGGTTGTTTGCCGATCTGCCGCAGGCTTGCAGCCATATCCGCATCAGCGGCGAGATCGCGCCGCAGATGCAGACGCAGCAGGTCTACGCGCTGAACAAAAAGCGCTACGCCATGCTCTATCCCAGTCTGCGCGAGGCGTTCCACACCCGCGCGTAATATCGCAAAATCCATTGTACAGACCCCGGCAGAGGCCAAGGCTTCTGCCGGGTTTTTGGCGAAAAAAACGCGGCCTTGTGTTTTGCGCTGATCTGTGCTAAACTATATAAGTTATTCGATATGCGCGCAGGAGGCGAGACGGATGGACAACATGGAACGCAGACAAAACGAAGAACTGACGCAGGCGCGGCGGCTGCGCCGACTGGAGCAGAAGCGGCGGCTTTTGATGCGCCAGCGCGTGCTGGCGGTGGTTTTGCTGGTGATCGTGGTGCTGTCGCTGATCCTGATCCTGCGTGGCTGCCGCAAGCGGCGTGAGCATCCGGAGCTTTATGAAAAGCAGACGGACGCGACGCGCGTTGAGACAGAGCCGGACAAGACGGTCACGCTCTGCGCGGTCGGCGATATCATGATCTCCGATGAGCAGCTGGCCGACGCGAAGCAGCCGGACGGCAGCTATGACTTTGCCGAGAGTTTTGCCGCCGTTTCGGGCTATACGCTCTCGGCTGACCTTGCCATCGGCAATCTGGAGTGCAATTTCTGCGGTGCGCCGTACTCCGGCAAGCCGGACTATCGTGCGCCCGAATCGCTGGCGCAGACGCTCTCGACCATTGGCTTTGACCTCATGCAGACGGCCAATACCTGCTCGATTCAAAATGGGCTGTCCGGGCTGCAAAGCACCATCAGTACCCTTACCGCCGCCGGCATCGACCATGTCGGTACTTATGCAAGCGAAACCGAGCGCGCGCAGAACGACGGCGTTGTCATCAAGACCGTCAACGGCGTGAAGATCGCATTCATTGCCTACACCAAGGGACTCGGTGGACTTCAGCTGCCCGAGGGCGCGCAGTATGCAGTCAACCTGCTCTACGAAGACTACAGCTCGGACTATGAATCGCTCGACATGGACGCGCTGCTTGACAGCGTGGACGCGGCCAAAGCGCTCAAGCCGGACGTTATCATCGCGCTGCTGCACTGGGGCAGTGAGGCCACGCAGGAAGTCAGCAGCACCCAGGAGCGTATCACCTCGCAGCTGTTCGCGCACGGTGTGGACGCGGTGCTTGGCTCGCACAGCCATCTGGTCGGCAAGATGCAGACGGTCGATGTTACGACCGACGACGGCAAGGAAAAGACCTGTTTTGTGGCCTATTCGCTCGGGAATTTCTTCTCCGGCCAAACCAGCAGTTACGCTGCCGGGTGTCAGCAGTCGGTCATTTTGAATCTGCAATTCACCAAAAACGGCTCGAGCGGTGAAACAACGCTAACCGGTGTGAGCTACACGCCGCTGTATCTGTTTGACCACGGTTCAAGCGCAGAGGGCAGCCGCTATGAGATCCTGCCCATCCGCACGGCCATTGCCTCGGGACTGTTCCCCGACCAGACCCAGACGTTGACCGCAGCCATCAGCGAGCTGCGAACGAAGACTGCGTCGGACTTCGACTCGGGAAAATAAAGAAAAAGCAGCAGCCCCGGTCATAGTGACCGGGGCTGCTTTGATTTGTATTGGGACGTGTTGGTTTAGCCGGCGAGTTCTTCAAACAAAGAACGCATGGCCTCGACGGTGCATTCTTCAAAGCGGTTTTGCGCGGCGAGCTCTGCGTTGTAATGGTCGAGCAGCATCGGGCGGTAGTCATACCAGCCGGTGTTGGTGTTGCGCAGGATGACATTGACAACGGGCTTGAGATCGTATTCAGCCACGTGCGTCCCGTCGGCATCTTTGACGATGGTGACGCTGGCCATGCCGCCGAGCAGGTTCAGCTTTTCTTTCTGGTGTGAAAGGAAGTTGCCCAAGCTCCAGTAGACCGGCACATCGCGCCCGTCGGCGGCTGTGAACAGCTCAACCGGCTGGAGCGTATGGGAATGGCTGCCGAGGATGAGATCCGCACCCGCGTCTGCCAGAGCCTGCGCCAGAGTACGCTGCCCTTCGTCGGGTTTGGTGGCATCTTCCATGCCCCAGTGCGGGAAGACGATGACGAAATCGGCCTGCTGCCGCGCCTGTTCCACGCGCGCGCAGACTGTGTCGGTGCTGGTGAGCAGGTCGACCATCCAGGTCTTTTCCGGCATGGCGTTGTTCAGCCCGTAGGTGAAGTTCACCAGCGCGATGCGTATCCCGTTTTTCTCGACGATAGCCGTCTCGTCGGCATCCTGCTGCGAGTCGTGAATGCCAAGGGTGGTGATGTCGGGGTAGTGTTCGTGGAAATAGGAAAGGGTGTCGGTGATGCCGCTGTCACCTTTGTCGTAGCAGTGGTTGCTGGCGAAGCTCACGATGTCAAAGCCCGTGTCGGCCAGCGCGTCGGCGACCTCGATGGGAGAGCCGAAGACCGGGTAGCTGGCGATCTGCTGCCGGTCACGCACAAGGATCGTCTCCTGATTGATGCAGGCGAGGTCATACTGCTGCACATAGGGGCGGATGTCCTCATAAAACGGCGTGAAGTCGTAATCGCCGTCCGGTGTTTCGGCCGACCAGTAGACGCAGTTGTGGATGAGGTTATCGCCAAGCGCCATGAGCGTGACGCGCGTCTCGGCGGGCGTTTGCGGTTCGTCCGGAACCGGTTCGGCATCCGCAGCTGGCGCGCTTTGCGCGGCGGGTTCAGTGCTGGCGGCAGGCTCGGGCGCACTTTGCACGGCGGCAGCGGCATAGGCCGCAGCGGCGCGCGCGTTGGACATTCGCGGTGTGAACGCAGCCTGTACGACTGCGTAGCCGCCAAACCCGACGGCGGCCAGCAGCAAAACGATCAGGACAAGACCAAGAATCCAGGAGGGGCTTTTGTTCGGCTTTGCGGACATGAGACGCACGACCTTTCGTTGTTGATTTGCCTGGGGTCAGGATAAAATGCCGTATTCCAGTTTGACGCGCAGAATGCGCAGAACGCTCTCGTCAATGCGCGAAGAGAGGAGTGTGCCGTCCTGCACGGCGGCTGCAACGGCAGCGTAGGCCGCTTGCAGATCGTCCGGCATGAGGATCATATCGCACCCGGCCATGAGCGCCTGCACGGCGGCTTCGCCGGGGGTGTAGTGGTCGGTGATGGATGCCATCGCGTGCGAGTCGGTGATGATGATGTTTTCGTATTCGAGCTTATCGCGCAGGATGTCGGTGACGATGGCGGCGCTGAGATCAGCGGGTGTGTCGCTGCCGGTGACGTTCGGATAGCTCAGGTGCGAAACCATGACGAACGGGACGCTCTGCTCGTCGGCAATGACGGACTGAAACGGGATGAGGTCACACGCGAGCAGCTCGCTGAGGGACTTTTCCACGACGGACGTGCCGTTGTGGTCGTCGACGGTGGCGCTGCCATAGCCGGGGAAGTGTTTCAAACAAGAGGCTACGCCGCCGTCACGCAGACTTTTGACCACGACCCCGGCCAGCGACGCGCACAGCTCCGGCTCGGAAGAAAACGAGCGGCTGCCGATGACGCTGTCTGCGCCGCTTGCCACGTCGGCCACGGGCGCAAAGTCGAGGTTGAAGCCCAGCTGCGTGAGGTTTGCGGCCAGCGTCTGTCCGGCGGTATAGACCTGCGCCGGGTCGGCGCTGCGGCCAAGGGTACGCATATCCGAAACGGGCGTTCCGCCCAGCGCATCGTTCGCGCCGATGCGGCTGACCGTGCCGCCCTCTTCATCCACGCCAAGAAAGAGCGGGATTTTGGAATAAGACTGCGTATTGGCAAGCAGGTTCACCGCCTGCTCCTGCGTTTCCAGATTCTTTGCGAAATAGATCAGCCCGCCCACAGGATACTGCGCCAGCGCCTGTTTGGTCGCATTTCCGGCCAGCGTGGCAGTCTTCACGCCGGTGATGGACTCGGGTGTGACGAAAAACAGCTGCCAGATCTTTTCTTCCTGCGTCATCGTCCCGAGCAGCGCCTGTGCGCGCTGCATGACGGGGCTGTCAGGTTCGGTTTCGCGGTCCGGTTCGGGCTGAGTGGACGGGTCAGAGTCAGCAGCCGGTTCATCTTCGGGCAGTGTGTCTGCCGCATCGGGCAGCGTGCCGAGATACGGCGCTTCGCGTTCCGGTTCGACGGTGGGCTGTTCGGTGGAAAAAACACCGTCGGTTTGCAGCGCGTCGGGCTGCTGTGTCCGGCTTTGCGGCAGGGTTTGCAGCAGCAGCCAGCCGCCGCCCGCAAGCAGCGCCAGACACAACACGATGACCAGCGCGCTGAGAATTTTGCTGTGCGGTTGCTTCATAAGCCTGTGATTCCTCAATTATTTGTGGTAGAGCGTGTGAGACTGATACAGCGGCTCAAACGTGACGCTCATGCCCAGACGCTTGAACATACTCTCGTCGACCGAGGAGAGAATGACGGACGAGTGTACCTGTGAGCCGCGCAGCGAGGCCAGCGCCTCCATAGCCAGCTCCGCCGTCGGGTTGGTGACGGCGCTGATGGACAGGGCAATGAGGATTTCGTCGGTGTGCAGCCGGGGATTGGAGTTGCCAAGATGCTCGATTTTCAGGTGCTGGATGGGCGCGAGAACCATGGGCGAGATGAGATTCACCCGGTCGGCGATACCGGCGCTGAGCTTGATGGCGTTCAGCAGCGCCGCGCAGGACGCGCCCATCAGCCCGGAGGTCTTACCGGTGACGATGCGGCCGTCCGGCAGCTCGATGGCGGCAGCCGGCGCACCGGTCTCGGCGGCCTTTTGCCGCGCAGCCGGGACGGTGCGGCGCTGTTCGGGGTCGAGATGCAGATAGTTCAGAAGCATCTCCTGCTTGCGCAGCTCCTCAGGCAGCGCCAGTCCCTTTTTGACCGCGCAGGCCGTGGCAAAGTAGCGGCGGATGATCTCCTGACACGAGGCCTCGCGGCACACTTCGTCATCGCAGATGGCAAAGCCCGCCATGTTGACACCCATATCCGTTGGGCTTTTATACGGACACTCGCCGAAGATGGAGCGGAAAATAGTCTCCAGAACGGGGAAAATCTCAATGTCGCGGTTATAGTTGACGGTAGTCTCGCCGTAGGCTTCGAGGTGGAAGGGGTCGATCATGTTGACGTCGGCCAGATCGGCGGTGGCGGCCTCGTAAGCGAGGTTCACCGGATGTTTGAGCGGCAGATTCCAGATGGGGAACGTCTCGTATTTGGCGTAGCCCGCGTTGACCCCGCGCTGATGCTCCTGATACAGCTGGCTCAGGCACGTGGCCATCTTGCCCGAACCGGGGCCGGGCGCGGTAACGATGACGATCGGGCGGGTCGTCTCGATGTAGTCGTTTTTGCCGTAGCCGTCGTCGGAGACGATGAGATTGATGTTCGACGGATAATCCGCGATGGGGTAGTGGCGGTAGACCTGAATGCCCAGCGCTTCGAGTTTGCGCTGGAACAGGTCGGCGGCGGGCTGTCCGGCGTACTGCGTGATGACAACACTGCCGACAAGCAGGCCGATGGAACGGAACGTGTCGATCAGGCGCATGACATCCAGATCGTAGGTGATACCAAGATCGCCCCGGCGCTTGTTCATCTCGATGTGCGCGGCATTGATGGCGATGACAACTTCTGCCTGTTCTTTCAGTTGAAGCAGGACTTTCATCTTGCTGTCCGGCTCAAAGCCCGGCAGCACACGCGAAGCGTGGTAATCGTCAAACAGTTTGCCGCCAAATTCCAGATACAGCTTGCCACCGAAAGTGTTCACGCGCTCCAGGATGCGCTCGGATTGCAGCTGTAAATATCGCTCCAGATCAAAACCGATTTTTGCCATAGGTCATTCCCGTTCCTTTTCTGCCGTAGTTGCATAGAATACAGCTGCGCATGGTCGTGGCGCGCTGCTTGATAAAATCTATCCAGTCTCAATCATACCGCGAAATCGCGCCGACTGCAACCGTCTGCCTGCGAAAAAAAGAACCAAAGTTTTTCTGTGATTTTTGACAGGTCTTACAAGCTTTTCTCCGGGCGCGGAAAACTTGACTTTACAGGGTAAAAACGGTATACTAAAATCAATATAATGGGATGGTATCCCTATCTGAAGCACGAAATATAGTGAGGAATCCACATGAAACAACAACCTGCCTACGGCAACGAGTCCATCTCGTCTTTAAAAGGAGCTGACCGCGTCCGGCTGCGTCCGGCTGTCATCTTCGGCTCTGACGGGCTTGAGGGCTGCGAACACGCGGTCTTCGAGATCCTCTCCAACGCCATCGACGAGGCGCGCGAGGGCTACGGCAAGCAAATTCTCGTCACACGCTATGCAGACCACTCCATCGAGGTCGAAGATCATGGCCGCGGCTGCCCGGTCGACTGGAATGAAAAAGAGGGGCGGTATAACTGGGAGCTGGTCTTCTGCGAACTGTACGCGGGCGGCAAATACCAGAACAACGCCGGCGGCGATTATGAGTTCTCGCTGGGGCTCAACGGCCTCGGCTCGTGCGCAACGCAGTATTCCTCGGAATACTTTGACGCGACCGTGCGCCGCGACGGGTACAAATATACGCTCCACTTTGAAAAGGGCGAGATCGTCGGCAAACTGAAAAAAGAGCCGACCGACCGCAAGACCACCGGTTCGTGCTTCCGCTGGAAGCCTGATCTGGCCGTTTTTACCGACATCAACATCCCGCTGGAGTATTTTGAGGACGTTTTGAAGCGGCAGGCCGTGGTCAACGCGGGCGTGACATTCACCCTGCGCGACGAGCAGGACGGAAAATTCGTCAGGACGGACTACTGCTATCCCAACGGGATATTAGATTATGTAAATGAGATCACCGGCGGCGAGGGACTGACCCTGCCGCAGCTGTGGCAGGCCGAGCGCCGGGGACGTGATCGCGAGGACAAGCCGGAATACAAGGTGCGCATATCGGCCGCACTGTGCTTTTCCAACCGGGTCAACCGGCTGGAATACTACCACAATTCCTCGTGGCTCGAACACGGCGGCGCGCCGGAAAAGGCCGCGAAGAACGCCTTCGTCTACGCCATCGACGCGTACCTCAAACAGACGAACCGCTATACCAAGGCCGAGTCGAAGATCACGTTCCAGGACGTGGCGGACTGTCTGGTTCTGGTGACCAACTGCTTTTCCACGCAGTCCTCCTACGAAAACCAGACGAAAAAGGCTATGACGGAGTTTTTCCGCGAGCGGCTGCACGTGTATTTCATCGAAAACAAGCAGGAAGCCGACCGCATTGCCGAACAGGTGCTTATCAACAAGCGCAGCCGGGAGTCGGCGGAAAAGGCGCGGCTGAACATCAAAAAGAAGCTCACCGGAAATCTGGATATTGCCAACCGGGTGCAGAAATTCGTTGACTGCCGCACCAAGGACGTTGCCCGGCGTGAAATTTACATCGTCGAGGGCGATTCCGCGCTTGGCTCGGTCAAGCTCTCGCGCGACGCGGAGTTTCAGGGCATCATGCCCGTGCGCGGCAAAATCCTCAACTGCCTCAAGGCCGATTACGAGCGCATCTTCAAATCGGAGATCATCACCGACCTCATCCGGGTGCTTGGCTGCGGCGTGGAAGTGCAGGCCAAAAAGACGAAGGACCTGTCTGCGTTCGATCTGGACAATCTGCGCTGGAGCAAGGTCATCATCTGTACCGATGCCGATGTCGACGGCTACCAGATCCGCGCGCTCATTCTGACGATGATCTACCGGCTGTGCCCGACGCTCATCGACGCTGGGTATGTGTATATCGCCGAGTCGCCGCTGTATGAGATCAACTGCAAGGACAAGACGTGGTTTGCCTACACCGAGGCGGAAAAGGCCACCGTTTTGAAGCAGCTTGAAGGGAAAAAAGTTACCGTTCAGCGCT
>CAYSTN010000048.1:0-16496 GCA_964434135.1 uncultured Oscillospiraceae bacterium | reverse complement strand
AGAGCAAATTGGAAAGTGCGTTGCAAAGCAACAAGTGCAGCGCGAATGAAAAAAATTCGGGCGGACAGAGTCGTCCGCCCCTACGGGTGCAAAGCAAATTGGTGGGTGCGCAGCAAAGAATGTGGGTGCGGAAAGCCCTCTCAGTCACCTTCGGTGACAGCTCTGGCAGAGGGAGAGCCACAGGTGCGGTGCAGCCGCCTGAGAGGGCTTGGCGTAAAAATCCGTTCTGATTCGTAAAAAAGCCGTGCGGGGCAATGCCCCGCACGGCTCATTTTATGTTTTTCTCAGTCAATATCCACCCAGTCGTAGCCGAGGTAGGTTGTGAAGGCTTCCTTCAGGATTTCCTTGTAGTGGCCTTCGCAGATGGCCGTGTGGTGCTTGAAGCCGCCGTAAGCCAGCTTTTGCAGCTTGTTTTGCAGGTCGGGGATCTCTGCTACGCCGCCGCAGCCGAAAAATTCAGGCTCGATAACATCATCGGTAAACTTCGCCTCGGACGCGTAGATGACGATCTTGCCGTCCTTGGTCTGGCAGTTGGAGATGGTGATGGGCATGGGCTTGATGCGCCCTTCGTTGCAGCCCCAGCCGCTGCCCGGGTCGTTTTTGGCGAACATCTTATGCTCCGTGACCGTGCCCTTGCCGGCCATCAGGCTCTGCGCCACGGGGCCGCAGTGGAAGAGGATGACTTTGTTCTCGTCGTCGCCGTAGTTGTTGTTCCAGTCAAGGACAGCGGACGGCCCTTCGGAGGCCAGACTCATGGCGCGCATGGTGATGGCTGAACACATATCGATCTCGCACGAGGCCACGATACCGCGGTCGTTGAGTTCCGACAGCAGCACACACGGGCAGACGCGCAGATACGTCTCCATCTCGTTCCAGCAGCGCAGCGCCAGCGCGTCGAGGTGGTATTCTTCGATGTACTCGTCGATGACCACGGAAACCTTCGCCAGCGTCAGAGCGTTGGAAGCGGGAACCTTGCTGAAATCCGTGTAGTTCTTCAGCCGCTCCAGCTTGGCCAGCACAACCGCATCGTCGTCGGCCTTGCCGCGCACCTTTTCGAACACTTCGCTCAGGTCGAAGGACTCGACGTTGATGCCGTTTTTCTGCATGGCGATCTCGTCAAAGCGGACGGTCTTGAACGCGGTGGTACGCGCGCCGATGCAGCCGAGGTTAAAGCGCTTCATGCCGTTTACC
Organism: uncultured Oscillospiraceae bacterium; assembly: GCA_964434135.1. Classification (GTDB taxonomy): domain Bacteria; phylum Bacillota; class Clostridia; order Oscillospirales; family Oscillospiraceae; genus CAG-170. The sequence goes on along the minus strand of CAYSTN010000048.1, from coordinate 15,305 downwards.
ACGCGGCAGATGGCGGCGAAGTCGCGCAGGTTTTCCCGGAACTTCTCGCTCAGCGGATGGACCACATGGGGCTTGAGGCAGGTGAACGGCACGCCGTACTGGCAGAACACGTCTGTGACGGAGAACTTGCCGCAGTATGCATCCCGGCGGTGCTGGAAGTCCATCTTGCCGATCTCATCGGGATACGCCTGCATCAAAATGGGCACGCCCGCGTCCTGCAACGCGGTGATCGCGCCGTTTTCGTCGGCAAAAATGGGCATGGAAAAGATCACGCCGTCGTACTGGCCTTCATGCTCCTTGAGCCACTTGGCGTACAGAAGACCCTCGTCGCGCGTCTCCACGCCGCCGTAGCGGGTCAGCTCTTTGTCCATCATGATGTAGTCATAGCCCGCGTCGGTAACGGCCTTGACCATGTCGTCACGCGCGCCGTAGATCAGCTCGCCCGGCATAAAGCCGCGGTTGCAGAAGCAAAGCGCAAAGGTCATTTTTTTCTTCATCGTTTGTTCCTCCCTATTCTTTTATCCAAACAGTTTTTCCTGATTGCCTTCGATGCGGAACGAGCGGATGATCTCACACGTGCGCGCAAAGACTGCCGCGCGCGCGCGTTCCACGTCGTTCGTCTCGTCGAGTGTGCGGGTGTAGGTCTGGCGGATTTCCGTGCCGACGTTGATCTTGGCGATGCCGTTGGCAATGCCGTCAAGAATGCACTGGTTGTTGATGCCCGAGCCGCCGTGCAGAACCAGCGGGATACCCGTTGTCCTGCTCAGATCGGCAATGTGGCCGATGTCGAGTCTGGCTTCCGGCTTTTTCTGGTTGCGCACACCGTCGGCGATCGCGCCGTGAATCGAGCCGACCGCCACGCTCAGCCAGTCGCACCCGGTTTCCCCGGCAAAGCGCTTCGCCTCGCCCAGATCGGTAAAGCCGCGCTTGGTGCGGAAGACTTCTTCATAGTCCACCACGCCGCTGCCCTCATGCCCCATAACCGAGCCAAGCTCGGCCTCACAGGCCAGCTCGTGCGCGTGGGCAAAGGCCGCGACCTGCTTCGTCACGGCGATGTTTTCTTCCAGCGGCAGACGGCTGCCGTCGACCATGACGGACTGATAGCCCGCTTTCTGCGCCCGCTCGAGTATGGGCATATAGTCCACGCGCGCGTGGTCTTCGTCAATGACAGGAACATGGTCAAGATGCAGCAGCGTGTACTTCGGGTCATAGTAGCGGAAGTATTCCTCTGCGACGGCCTCTAAGCTCCTGGATTCGAACTTCTCCCACTCCAGCCGCGCCACCTGCACCATGGCGATGGTCTTCTCGGCCACGATGGCCTCGATGACGGGCTTGGCCATGGGAAGATACGGAATGTTGAATGCGGGAACGATGGTCTGGTGCTGCCAGGCCAGCTTGACTGCTTCGGTTGCTTTCATAGTACGTCTCTCCTTTTACTTTCCCTGCTTGCACGCAGTCCACTGCGCCTCGTTTTCCAGCAGCGTCACCGTAACGCCGTAGGTCTTCTTTTCGCCGGGCGCGATGAACTTGAGCAGCCCCTTTTCCCGCATAACATCGCGGCCATCGGGATAGCAGTTGCCGGGTTCCAGTCCCATGACATAGTCCTTTACGCCCATCATCTTCCACTGCGTAAAGCAGTCGAGCGTGTGCTGGTCGAAGGAAATGGCCAGACCGAAGCTGCGCTCGTGGTTGAAAATACCGGCCAGACCGGGCTTATCGCCGAAAGCATGGTAGTAGCACTGCTCCTCAAAGCCGGGCGTGGGCGTCAGCACCTTGTTCCAGGTGTCCAGATCCTCTGCCGCATGATCGTTGCGCGGCGTGACCGTCGAGGCGGGGATATACAGCTCTGCCGCCTCACTCAAAAGCGGATAGCCCATGTTCATGTGGTACAGCAGCATCAGCGGCGACGCTTCACTGCCGATGTTTTCGATCTCGTCGGTGATGTGCAGGCAGTTGGTCTTCTTCGAGCAGCGGATGGTGCGCGTGAGCAGCAGCTTTTCGGAGAAAATACGCGCATGGCGCATCTTCGCCCTGATCCAGATGCTCTCGTCGTCCATATCCCAGCAGATACGCTCGGCCGGGATGTTGCCGATCGCGCCGTGCAGCGGCAGACGCTGGCCTTCGTCGGTGCAGGGCGAGCCGACAGCAAGGAGCCCGCAGGTGGTCAAAAAGCCAGCCGTGAAGTTTTTCAGCCAGCCGTCCTCGCGGTCGTCGTAGTAAGCCGGGTCAACATAGCCGTTGACCGAGAAGAAGCCGCAGTTTTCTCCGCGGAACGACAGCCGGGAAATATCCGCGCAGCGGTCGGCCGAGACGGTAAACTCCAGCCCCTTGCCGTTGCGCACGTGCAAAAGGCGCATTCCGTCGCCCTTGCCGCCGTTCAGGCGAAGCTCCTCCACGCCAAACAGCTGCGATTCATGTCCGTAGTACGCGCTTTCGTTCATAGGTGTTCCCCTTTCTGCTTGTCCGCGCCGATGTCGGCGCAGCACGTCGAATTGTGTTCCTCTGGTTTAACAATAACAAGAAAAACGTTCAGGCACTAGTGAAATTTGTACGACGTACAAATTTTTTTCGTCCTGCGCAAACGCCGTTACCGTACCGTTTCTTCTGCCGGCGTGTCCGCGTCCTGCTGTTTTTCTTCCATCTGCTTGCGGTATTCACGCGGCGAAACGCCAAACCGCTTGCGAAAGACCTTGGAAAAGTAGTTATAATCGTAAAAGCCGACGTTGGCCGCGATCTCGGATATCTGCAAATTCGTCGTGCGGATCATCCGCTCTGCCAGTGCAATGCGCTTGCTGCGGATAAACTCCGCCACGGAAGCGTTAAATTTGGCGTGGAAAAGCTGATACAGCTCCGCGCGCGAGATGGCAAAGTGCGAGCAAAGCTGCTCGATGGACAAATCCCACGCGAGATTGTCGTTGATGTACTTTTCGATCTTCTGCGCCGTGTCGAGGTTGCGCACCTCGAGCATCCGCTGGTGGTAGATATGGCTGATGCACGCATCCAGGATGGTGCAGGCCGCCTTGATTACGTCCGGCGTGTAGTGCAGCTGCATATCGTACAGCTCGCGGCACTCTTCTTCGCGTACTCCGAACTGCGCGGCGTAGGCCGCGATGGTGTGAAACTCCGCGTCAAGCCCGTTGGTCGCCTGCCCAATGCAGATATACGCGACGATGATACCGTCGTAAAAGAGCGGCGCCATGTATTCCGTCAGACCCGCATGGCACTGATACTGCACGGGTTTGCGGCTGCGGCGGCACTGCTGCATATGTGCCACGTCACACGCATTGCACCGCCGGTCAAACTCCGCATTCTGCCGCATCGACGCGCAGTAGGGGTAGAGCTTGATGGGTGTGGAGGCACATTCGCGGTATTCCGTGTCAAAAATACACAGCTTCAATCCCGTGAGCGTGTAAAAATCGTTCAGCAGCTCTTTGAGCCCCGCATTCTTCAGATCGAGCATTCCCGGCTCTCCTTTCCGTAAAGTAGTAAATTCGTATTTGCGTTCGTCCTCGTCCATACGGCACGCCTCGCTTCCGTTTTTTCGGATTTCTTTATAAATCTATTGTATCAGGAGGAAAAACGGAAAGATATATGGCAAACTGCACAAAACGAAACAGTCGAATTTTACGCCTGCAAAGAAATTTTTCTCATATTTGGAAACGATTTTTACTAGTCCTTTCTTCGCCCACATGGTAAAATGTCATCGTAAACGGTATAAAACCGTTTCAAAATTTTTTAGGAGGAACTAACACATGAAAAAGATCATCGCTTTGCTGCTTGCAGTCATGATGGTTCTGGCCATGGTCGCCTGCGCGGCTAAGACCGAGACTCCCGCTGCTGAAGAGCCCGCAAAGACCGACGCGCCCGCTGCTTCCGAAGAAAAGACGGAAGAGCCCGCCACCACCGACGAGGCCAAGACCGAGCTGAACATCGGCGTTCTCGTCTGGAAGTATTCCGACACCTACGGCTCGTCCGTCCGTGTTGCCATGGAAAAGTATGCCGAAGAGATCGGCGCTGAAAAGGGTCTGACCATCAACCTCGAGATGCAGGACGGCAACGACGACCAGGCTACGCAGAACAACCAGGCCGACGTCATGTTCGCTTCCGGCAAGGATCACATCATCATCAACCTCTGCGACACTTCCGCAGGCCAGTACCTGGTTGATCTTGCCAAGCAGTACAATGTCCCCGTTCACTTCTACAACAAAGAGCCGGTCGACTCCGCGATCGTAACTGGCGTTGATTCCATCTTCATCGGCACCAAGCCCGAAGAAGCCGGCATCATGCAGGGCGAGATCCTCGCTGACCTGTACGCAGCTAACCCCGAGAAGGTCGACAAGAACGGCGACGGCAAGGTTGCTACCCTTGAGTTCGAGGGCGAGATCAACAACCCCGAAGCAATTGCCCGTACTGAGTACTCCCTGTCCACCGCCATTGAAAAGGGCGTTCCGTGCGAAATGATGGCTGAGAACCAGGTTGCGAACTGGGACACCGGCAAGGCACAGGAAATGATGACCGCGCAGATCGCGGCTCTGGGCGTTGAGAACATTGAAGTTGTCTTCTGCAACAACGACGACATGGCCATCGGCGTCATCGCTGCTCTGAACGAAGTCGGCTACAACCTCGGCGACGGCGGCGACGAAGTCATCGTCATCGGTGTTGACTGCACCGACACGGCTGTTGAGTACATCAACGCTGGCAAGCTCTTCGGTACCGTCAAGCAGGACGGCGACGCGATGGGCAAGGCCAACATCTACATGGCTATCAACGGCGCTCTGGGCAAGGATTGGCTCGACGGCACCGACTATGTCATGGCTGATGACGGCTACTCCGTCCGTATCCCGTACGCCAAGATCACTGCGGAATAATCTTCTGCCGGTCTTGTAACACACACGCAAACGAATCAGGTGGCCCCTCGCGGGTCACCTGATTATTAAAAAGGGATTGGTGATACACTTGGAAGAAAAGTACTTGCTTGAAATGCTCGATATCGACAAGCAGTTCCCGGGTGTCAAGGCGCTTGACCATGCAAAATTGCAGCTGCGCCCCGGCTCTATCCACGCCCTGATGGGCGAGAATGGTGCCGGTAAATCGACACTTATGAAGTGCCTGTTCGGTATCTACAAAAAGGACGCAGGTTCGATCCGTATGAACGGGCAGGAGATCAACTTCACAAACCCGCGCAATGCGCTTGACCACGGCGTCGCCATGGTGCATCAGGAGCTAAACCAGGTTCTGTACCGCAGCGTCATGGAAAATATGTGGCTTGGCCGTTTCCCGCTCAAGGGCGGTCTGGTCGACCACAAGAAAATGTACCACGATACAAAGGCCGTTCTGGATGATCTGGAGATCGATGTCGATCCCAAGGCGATCATCGGCACGATGGCCGTTTCCCAGCGTCAGATGCTGGAGATTGCAAAGGCAGTCTCTTACAATGCAAAGATCCTCGTTCTCGACGAGCCGACCTCCTCGCTGACCAGCGAAGAAGTTGAGCATCTGTTCCGGATCATGCGCCGCCTGTGTGAGCAGGGTGTCGGCATCATCTACATCTCGCACAAGATGGATGAGATCAAGCGCATCTCCGACGAGGTCACCATCATGCGTGACGGCCAGTGGATCTCCACCGACAAAACCGACACGCTCTCAACCGACGATATCATCAAGCGCATGGTCAACCGTGAGATGACCAACCGCTTCCCGCCTAAGGATAACGTCCCCGGCGAAGTGCTGATGGACGTCTCTCATCTGACCGGCAAATATATGCCCACCTGTCAGGATGTCTCGTTCCAGCTGCGCGCAGGCGAAGTGCTTGGCGTGGCCGGTCTGGTCGGCTCTCGCAGAACGGAGCTTCTGAGTACCATCTTTGGCATCATGTCCAAAGAATCCGGCGAGATCACGCTCCGGGGCAAGCCCATCAACAACAAGTCTGCCCGTCACTCGATCAAAAACGGCTTTGCCATGCTGACCGAGGAACGCCGTGCGACCGGTATCTTCCCCTATGGCAGCATCCTGTTCAACACTGTAATTTCGAACCTCGGCTCTTATCTCCAGGGGCCGCTGCTTTCCGATAAAAAAATGACCGCTGACACAGACTGGTCGATTTCTTCCATGCGCATCAAAACGCCGTCGCAGAAGACCCTCATCAAAAACCTCTCCGGCGGCAACCAGCAGAAGGTCATTCTGGGTCGTTGGCTGCTGACCAAGCCGGACGTTCTGCTCCTGGACGAGCCGACCCGCGGCATTGACGTCGGTGCAAAATATGAGATCTACGAGCTGATCTTACAGCTTGCCAAGGAAGGCAAAGCCGTTATGATGGTTTCGTCCGAAATGCCGGAGCTGATCGGTATCTGCGACCGCATCCTTGTCATGAGCAACGGCCACATGGCCGGTATCCTCGAACGCGGCAAGGACTTCGGCGGCATTGAAAACGAGCAGGAAACCATTATGCGTCTGGCCGCGCAATATGTATAAAGAGGTTGAGAAAATGACGAATTCTAAGAAAGCAAACAAGCAGAGTCTGCGTGACATTCTGCTCAAGTACGCACTGTACATCATTCTGTTGGTCCTGCTGGTCGTCATCATTGCGATCAAGCCCAATTTCCTCTCCGTCGGCAACCTGATTACCATCTTGAAGCAGGCTTCGACCAAGGGCATTCTGGCCTTCGGCGTTGCGGGCATCATCGTGCTTGCCGGTACGGACCTGTCCGTCGGCCGTATCCTCGGCCTTTGCGCGGCTGTTGCCGGTTCCATGCTCCAGTCCGTCACCTTCGCATCGAGATATTATCCCAGCATCACCGAGCCGCTGCCGATGATTCTCCCGTTCCTCATCTGCGTTGCGATTGCAGTTGCCATCTCCGCGTTCAACGGCTTCGGCATGGCAAAGCTGCATATGCACCCGTTCATTGTCACCCTCGGTACGCAGCTCATCTCCTACGGTCTGTGCTGCATCTACATTGAGAACCAGCCGTCCGGCTCGACGCAGGCGCTCTCCTCGCTGGACTCGCGCTACGTCAATCTGGCCACCGGTTCGATCGACATCTTTGGCTTCAAGCTGCCGTATCTGGTCATCATCTTCCTCGCGCTGGCGGTTGTGACCTGGATCGTCTGGAACAAGACCCGCTTCGGCAAGAATATGTTCGCCGTCGGCGGCAACGCCGAGGCTGCTGAAGTCTCCGGTGTCTCCGTCACGAAGACCATCATGGGCGTGTTCATCTACGCCGGTATCATGTACGGCATCGCCTCCTTCCTCGAAGGTGCGCGTATCCAGTCCGTCGGCACGGCTACCGGCATCAACTACGAGCAGGACGCCATCGCGGCGTGCGTCATCGGCGGTGTCTCGTTTAACGGCGGCATCGGCACCGTGCCGGGTGTTGTCATCGGCTGTATCATCCTGCAGGCAATCAACTATGGCCTGTACTTCCTCGGTGTCAACGCTTACCTGCAATACATCATCCGCGGCGCAATCATCATCACCGCCGTCGCCATCGACGTGCAGAAGTACGTCTCGAAGAAATAAGCGCCGGGCGCTTTACTTTCCCGCACTCTCCCGCTATACTGAATGTGTAGCAACTTTTCCGGGCGCGTTGCTGCTGCAACGCGCCCGTTTTTCAAAGTCGCTGTTTCCCGGCTTTTTGCCGGACCTGATATTTCATTACCTTCACGAAAGGACGGTTTCTCATGCTGACCATTCAAAAGCTTTCTCCCTGCTCCAGGGGTTCTGTCGCGTGTATCACGCTGGAAAACGACAACCATATGCAGGTGCGCCTTCTGTCCTACGGCGCGACCATCCAGTCCATCCTCGTCCCGGACTCTACCGGCGCGCTGACCGATGTCGTGCTGGGCTACGACACCGCCGCCGAATATGAACGCAACAACGGCTATCTCGGCGCGGCCATTGGCCGCAACGGCAACCGCATCGCGAATGCGGCCTTTACTCTTGGCGGCCAGCGCTACACGCTCACCGCCAACGAGGGTGAAAACCAGCTCCATGGCGGCCTGTGCGGCCTGGACAAAAAGATCTGGAGCTACACCTGCCGCAGTGATCGCAGCGTCACGTTCACCACCGAGCTGGCCGACGGCGAAGAGGGCTTCCCCGGTACGCTTGCCATCAGCATCACCTACACCCTGGATGACGAAAACGGTCTGCACATCGACTATCGCGCGCATTGCGATGCCGACACCGTTGCCAACTTCACCAACCACGCCTACTTTAACCTCAACGGCCACGGCAGCGGCGACATCCTCTGCCACCGGCTTCGCCTTGCGGCCTCGGCCTACACCCCGGCGGACGAACACACCATGCCCACCGGCGAAATTGCGCCCGTGGACGGCACGTGCATGGACTTCCGCACGGCCAAGCCCATTGGCCGCGATCTTTCCCACCCGCTGCTCGCGCACTTCGGCGGCTACGATCACAACTTCTGTCTCGACGGACAGGGGCTTCGCCTGGTCGGCGAGGCCGAGGGCGACCGTTCCGGCATCGTCATGCAGGTTCTGACCACGCTCGAGGGTGTGCAGCTGTATACCGGCAACGGTTTGTCTGCCCGCGTGGGCAAGTCCGGCGCGCAGTACGCGCCGCACGGCGGCTTCTGTCTCGAGACGCAGCACTACCCCGATGCCATCAACCAGCCCGCTTTCCCCTCACCCATTCTGCGCCAGGGCGAAACGCTGCACGAAACCACGATCTACCGCTTCCTCGTCAGAAAGTGAGGCACTTGTATGATAAGTCTTGGCATTGACATCGGCGGCACCGGCTGCAAATGCGTCGCCTTTGACGACGCGGGCGCGCAGCGCGCCATGTCCTACCGCGAATATCCCGCAAAGCCCGGCGAGGTCAACCTGAACGCCCTCGTGCTGCGCGAATGCGTGTTTTTCGTCATCTCCGACTGCGTCAAAAAGCTGGATGATCCCTCTGCCGTCGCAGCCATTACCGTCTCCTCGTTTGGCGAGTCCTTCGTTCCCGTCGACTGCGACGGCCAGCCGCTGGGCGATATCATTTTGTACTTCGCCAACACCGAAAGCGACGCATTTTCCCGCCTGGTCGACTCCATCGGCGCGGAAACGTTCATGCGCATCACCTGTGTGCTGCCGGATGCGTCGTATTCGCTTGCAAAAATGCTCTATACCCTGCGCACCGCACCGCGCCCGGTCTGGAAATTCCTCTTCATCGCCAGCTATCTGTGCTTCTGCCTGTCCGGCGAGACGGTCGCGGACTATTCTCTGGCCTGCCGGAGCATCCTGTTCGACGTGCGCAAGCTCTGCTGGTCGCAGGAACTGACCTCGGCCTGCGGCATCGACCCGGCCACGCTGCCTTCCGTCGTGCCGACCGGCACGTGCATTGGTACGCTCCTGCCGGACGTTGCGGCTCAGTTGGGACTGCATGACGCGGTCAAGGTCGTCATCGGTTCGCACGACCAGATCGTCAACGCCCTTGGCTGTGGCGTGTCGCAGCCCGGCGAAGCCGTCGACACCACCGGCACGGTCGAGTGCATCTGCCCGCTGTTCGCGTCCATTCCGGACACGCTGGACTTTGAGCGCGAGAACTTCGCCTGTGTGCCATATCTCGATGGCCGGGGCTACGTGACCTACGCCTACAACATCTCCGGCGGTGCGGTCGTGCGCTGGTATCGCGATTCCCTGGCGTTTTATCTCAAACAGACCGCCGAGCAGCGCGGCTGTTCGGTCTATGATCTGCTGAATGAGACTTGCCCGCCCGAACCGACGGGGCTGATCGTCCTGCCGTTTTTGCAGGGCATGGGCGGCACGCCGGACGTTCTGACCGGCGCGCGCGGCACGATCTACGGCTTGACGATGCACACCACACCTGCCGATCTCTACCGCGCCATCTTAGAGGGCTTGACCTTTGAGATGCAGTACAACCTGGAAAAGCTCGCGCGCTACGACATTCGCCCCACGCGGCTGTTCGCCGCCGGCGGCGGCGCTCGTTCGAGCGTCTGGCGGCAGATCAAGGCCGATATCCTCGGTGCGCCGCTGCTTCCCACACTGGCCGAGGAAGCCGGTGCGCTTGGCAGTGCCATCCTCGGTCTGTGCGCCGCGACGGGCGAAAAAGACCAGACCGCGCTGGCCGCGCGCTTTGTACGCTATGGCCAGACCGTCACACCCGACGCACGGCGCCACGCCTATTATCAGCAGCAGTACCAGCTCTACAAAGAGTTGCGTGAATTTGAGGTTCGCCATGCCCGCAGCTGAAATCTCCCACACCGGCACAATCTTTGACATTAAGCAGTTTGCCATCTACGACGGTCCCGGCATCCGCACCACGGTGTTTTTCAAGGGCTGCCCGCTGCGCTGTATGTGGTGTCACAACCCCGAGGGGCTTTCGTTCCAGCCGCAGCTGATGGTCAGCACCGCCAACTGTCAGCACTGCGGCCGCTGCGCTGCGGCCTGTCCCAGCGCTGCGCAGACGTGTACGGCCTGCGGCCAATGTGTGCGCGCCTGCCCACAGGGCTTACGCCGCATCTGCGGCACACGCTATGACGCGCAGAGCCTCGCGCAGAAGCTCCTGCGCGACGAAGCTTATCTTGCCGCCATGGGCGGCGGTGTCACCTTCTCCGGCGGTGAGCCGACCGGCCAGCCACAGTTTCTGCTGGAGCTGCTTGAACGCACCGCGTCCATGCACCGCGCCATCGAGACTTGCGGCTATTGCAGCGAAGCGACGTTTACTGCCGTACTTGCGCGCGTGGACTATGTCCTGCTTGACCTCAAACTCATCGACCCGCAGCGCCACCGGCGCTATACGTGCGTCAGCAACGAGCCGATTCTGGAAAACCTGCAACGCCTGAAAAAAAGCGGCAAGCCCTTCCGGGTGCGCATTCCGGTCATTCCGGGTGTCAACGACTCGGACGAGAATTTCGCCCAGACCGCCGATCTGCTGACCGACGCGCCCGCGCTCGAGTTGGTCGAGTTGCTTCCCTACCACGTCACCGCCGGTGCAAAATACGAGATGGTCGGCCTCGATTATCGCCCGGATTTCGACACGGCAGCCGCGCCGAACCTCAATACCGAGCTGTTCGTGCGCCGCGGACTGCGCTGCACCCATCTGTAAACCTGTACACCAAAGTTCGCAATGTTTCACCCTTTCAGGAGGATAAGACCATGCAATCACCCCGGATCCAGCAGCAGCTGGACTACTTCGTCCACCAAAAAGCCCACCATGCCCTGCGCCAGCAGCCCGGTTCTGCCCAGGCACTTGCGCCGCAGTTCGCCGCGCAGGGTCTGAGCGATCTGCGCCGCTCGGTCGAGCGGCTGCGCTACGTCCTCGCGCACGAAACGCCCGTTGTCTTCCCGGATGAGCGTATCACCCTGCTTCGCACCGTGCCCACCATCCCGGTCATCCACACCGAGCAGGAAGACGCGCAGCTGCACCAGACCCACGCATTCCACGAAAACGGCTGCGTGTTCAATATGTGCCCCGATTACGGCCTGCTGATGGCCGAGGGCTTCACGAAAAAAGCCGCGCGCATCCGCGCGCAGCTGCAAGCCACCAAAACCACCGAACAGCAGGAATTTTTACAGGCGATGCTCGACATCCTCGACATCGTCACCGACTTTGCCGCGCGCTATCGCGCCGAAGCCGAGCGCGTGGGCAACCGGCTCGTTGCCGATACCCTCGCCCACATCCCGGCCAACGCGCCGCGCACGCTGCTTGAAGCGCTGCAATTCCTGCGCCTGTTGCACTATGCCATGTGGTGCAACGGCAACTATCACAACACCCTTGGCCGCATCGACCAGTTCCTGTACCCCTACTACCGCAGTGATGTGGACGCCGGCCGGCTGACACGTGACGAGGCGCTCGACCAGCTCGAAGAGTTCTTCATCAGCTGCAACCGCGACAGTGACCTCTACATCGGTATTCAGCAGGGTGACAACGGCCAGACCATCGTCCTTGGCGGCTCCAATGAAGACGGCACGGATGCGTATAACGAGCTTTCCGAGCTGTGTCTGCTTGCCAGCCGTGAGCTGTGTCTCATCGACCCGAAGGTCAACCTGCGCGTCCACAAAAATACCGCGCTGTCCGTCTATGAGCTGGCCACCACCCTCACCAAAAAGGGGCTTGGCTTCCCACAGTACACCAACGACGAGATCGTCATCCCCGCGCTGCTGCGCTGGGGCTATGCACCGCGCGACGCATACAACTACACGCTGGCCGCCTGCTGGGAGATCCTGATTCCCGGCTACATGGATCTGGTCAACTGGGACAGTCTCAACTTCCTCAAAACCGTGCAGGACGCGTGTGAACAGCTCCCGGCCTGCGAAGACTACGCCGCGTTCGCCGCGCTCGTGCGTCAGAACATCCGCACACAGGCCGACGCGCTCATGGCCGCGACGAAAAACGTCTACAAAGAGCCGTCTCCGCTCGTCAGTCTCATGTGCCCGGACTGTCTGGAACAGATGCGCGACATCTCCGCACCCGGGAAATATAACAACTACGGCTTCCACGGTGACGGTCTGGCCACGGCGGCAGACTCCATGGCCGCCATCCGCAAATACGTCTATGAGGAGAAGACCTTCACGCCCGCGCAGATGCTGGATATGCTCCACGCGAACTTCGCCGGATACGAGCGCGAACAGAATATGCTCCGCTACGAAGGGCCGAAGTTCGGCAACGACGACGATTTTGTCGATGCCATCGCCACCGACCTGCTCGACTGGTACGCCGATGCGCTCGAGGGCAAGCGCAATGACCGCGGCGGCTGCTTCCGCGCCGGTACGGCTTCTGCCATGTACTACATCTGGCATTCGAAAGACGCACCGGCCTCCGCCGATGGCCGCAGCGCGCACGAAGCACTCCCGTGCAACTATTCTCCCTCGCTCTTTGCCCGCTGCGCCGGACCCGTGTCCATCATCAAATCGTTTGCCAAGCCGCACCTGAAGCGCGTGGCCAACGGCGGCCCGCTCACCATCGAGCTGTCGGACACCATGTTCCGCAACGACGAAGCCATCACCAAATGCGCCATGTTCGTCAAGAGCTTCATGGATCTGGGCGGCCACCAGATGCAGATCAATGCCGTCAACCGTGACCGGCTGCTTGACGCGCAGAAACACCCCGAGAACTACCGCAACCTCATCGTGCGTGTCTGGGGCTGGAGCGGCTACTTCGTCGAACTGAACGAAGTCTATCAGAACCATATCATCAAACGCGCAGAAATGAGCCTGTAACAAAAGAAAGGACGATCTATATGCTCGAACAACTCAAACAGGCAGTCCTGGCCGCCAATCTGGCTCTGCCGAAACACGATCTTGTCACCTTCACCTGGGGCAACGTCTCCGCCATCGACCGTGAAACCGGCCTCATCGCCATCAAGCCCTCGGGCGTGGAATATGACGAGATGACCGCCGATGACATCGTCCTCGTCAGTCTGGAAACCGGCGAGCGCGTCGAAGGCCACCTCAAACCCTCGTCCGATACTCCCACGCACGTTGAGCTTTACCGCGCCTTCCCCTCTATCGGCGGCATTGTCCACACGCACAGCCGCTGGGCGACCAGCTTTGCGCAGGCCGGTGTCGGGGTCGATGCCATGGGCACAACGCAGGGTGACTATTTCTACGGCCAGATTCCCTGCACCCGCTCCATGACCCCCGAAGAAATTCAAACTTCTTACGAAAAGAACACCGGTCTTGTCATCGTCGACGAGTTTCGCTCCCGCGACCTTGACGCGGCGCAGATCCCCGCCGTTCTCGTGCGCAACCACGGGCCGTTCGCCTGGGGCAAGGACGCCTTCGATGCCGTCCACAACGCCGTCGTGCTTGAGGAAGTCAGCTTCATGAACTTCCACGCCAAAATGCTCAACCCCGCTGCCGGTGCCATGCCGCAGGTGCTGCTCGATAAGCACTATCTGCGCAAACACGGCGCAAACGCCTACTACGGCCAGGGCTGACCCCCACCTGCTTCCCCAACGAAAACCGGGCTGGACACGAATGTGTCCAGCCCGGTTTTTATAAAAAGCATATACCCCTTGCAGTTTTGCTTACATCAGCGGCTCCATCGACAGCACCGGATGGTTCTTCTCCTGCAAGAACTCCAGCAGCGCGTCGCAATCGGTGCAGATCGTCTCGTCTGCGACCATGTCGGTGAAGTTTTCGATGCCATACAGTTCCTTGGCCGTCTTGTTCAGCCGTTCGCCCACATCATCCTTCAGTTCCTTCGGCATCCAGACGATACGCTCGATGCCGCCCTCGGCGTGGATGAACTTCTTCGACGAGATGAAGTGCCGTCCGTGACCCATATAGCCCGGAGTCTGCACACCGCCGCCGGTACACGAAGCCAGTTCGCCGAACGTCATACCGGCCGGGGTCATGCCCACGTACTCACGGTTGACGACGATGAAGCCGTTGGACATCGGTTCGATGCCGGAGATGCACTCGAAGCAGCCGCACGAGGTCATCGGGTCTTCCATGATGGAATACAGCGTAACTTCCTCGACCGCGCCGTGCGTCGCGTCCTGAATGGCCTCGTTGACGGTGGTGTAGCGTCCCGTGCGCTCGTCGAGGCAGCCCTCTTTCATAATCGGCTGCGACGGGCCATTGGGGTTGAGTTCATACGTTGCCTTCGCGTCCAGCCACGACACCGCACCGCACAGACCCAGCCGTTCCGGCGTGACCACGCAGCAGTGCGCCGGTGCGAACGACTGACACAGAATGCACGTGAAGAAGCGGTCGACGGACTCGTCGGTCATCGAAGCCAGGCGGTCGTCGCGCATATTGTAGCGCGGCACAGCAACTTCGTTCAGGAACGCCGTAGCCTTGACCGGCTCGGTGATCAGATGAACCTCGCACTTGTCGACGACTGCGTCGAACTCGTCGGTAATCATGTGATACAGCACCTCTGCAAAGTGCGTCAGCCGCAGACCCTTGTCGAACGCATCCTTGGAAATACGGATACGGAACTGGTTGCGCTGGCCGGTGTGCATCACACCTTCCATATAGTTGAACCATGCGTGGATCTTACGCTCGATGACCGACTCGAAATCAGCCTGCATCTTCTTGCCCGCAACATAGACGCACGTTGCCAGCGCGTATTCCACATCGCCGCTGTCGATGTCCGGCCCGTCGACGACCAGCTTGTGGTCTTCCACTTCGTCCAGACCCTTCATCAGAACCAGTTCGCACGTGGTATTCTTTGCCGACCAGAACTCGACCTTCATGTCGGCCTTGCGAATGATCTCGCCCTCAAACGCGGCGGCAAACGCCACAGGGATGGGCAGCTCTTTGGACTTGATCTTGATGCCGCGCAGTTCCAGCGACTTTTTGACCGTCTCGGCGTGGTCGGTGCAGGATTCCAGCGC
>CAYSTN010000047.1:0-16607 GCA_964434135.1 uncultured Oscillospiraceae bacterium | reverse complement strand
CGCCGCGATGTTCTTCATCGCCATGTTCCTCGCACCCGTCGCGCAGCTCATCCCGACCTATGCCTGTGCTGCGGCTCTGATCTACGTCGGCGTTCTGATGATGTCGAACGTGCGCAACATCGACTGGGACGATCCCGTCAGCGCCGTTCCGGGCTTCCTGACCGTCGCGTTCATGCCGCTGACGTATAACATCTCCTACGGCATCGCGTTCGGCCTGATCTCCTACGTGTTCATCAAGATCTTCACCGGCAAGATCAAGGACATCAACGCCGGTACGTGGATCATCACCATTCTCTTTGGCCTGATGTTCTTCCTCACCCGCTGAGTTCCGGCAGCTCCGGCTGCAAAACCCCGATCATCCAAACCCACGGCTCCCCGGCCGTGGGTTTGTTTTTTTTCGGCTTATTTCCCGTCCCATTTTCCGACGGGTTTTGGTTCGTTTCGGTGGTAGCATCGAAGCAGATCGAACGAAATCGGGGTGAAGTACATGACTACGGCCAACACGCGCGCGCCGCTGTCTGCGCGTGTGCGCCAGCTGCTTGCCGCCCGGCCACGGCTCCTGCGCTGTGTGCGCGCGCTCGGCGCGGGCGCGTTCAGCTTTGCGCTGAGCGGCGCGGGGCTTGTGTCGCAGCACGTGCCGCTGGCGCTGGCACTGGTGGGCGCGCTGCCGTTCGGCGGGCAGAGCGTCTGCGCGTATCTCGGCGCGCTGGCGGGCTACGGGGCGTTCTGGGGCTTTTCGGCGGCGCTCGAACCGGTCGCGGCGGGGTTTTTGCTGCTGGCGGGCAGCTGTCTGCTCGGCTCACTCATCCCGCGTGAGCGCCCGTGGCTGTGCGCGGGCGCGGCGGTCGGGCTGTACGCCATTTTGGGCATCATCTTCGTCTTGCAGGCCGACGGCGCGGGCGCGGCGGTTTTGCGGCTGCTGCTTCGGCTGACGCTGTTGGCCGGGAGTGTGCGCGCACTGCATCCGGCGGCGCAGACGCAGCCGCGGCGCGCAGCGGCCTGTCTGGCGCTGCTGGCGGGCATATCGCGCGTGAGACTGCCGTTCGGCATTCCGCTGGCCGTTTTGCCGGCCACGATCTATTGTCTGCAAACGGACGACTCTCAGCTGCCCGTGCGCGCGGCGGCGTGTGGGGTGGTGCTTGACTTTGGCTGTGCGCCCAGCCCGCCGCAGACGCTGTGCTTCTGTCTCGGCGCGCTGTTGAGCCGCCTGTTCGCAGCGCGGCGCGGTACGCGCGCGGTGTGCTTCGTGCTGGCGCAGCTGCTGTGTCTTTTGGTGATGGGCGGTACGGACGTGCTGTGGCTGTTTGGCGTGGTGGCCGGGGCGCTCATTGCGTGTGTGCTGCCGCAGCCGGTATCCGCTGCTGCGCCGCGCACGGCGCAAAGCGTCCTGCAAGACGCGTCGCAGATCTTATTCCGGCTGGAAAACAAGCTTGCGCTTGCCCAGACGCCGCAGTCCACCGCGCCCGCGCTGATCTTCGACAGCGCCGCCGGGTCGGTCTGCCGCAGCTGTGTGCGCAACGAGCTGTGTTGGCGCGAACGCGCCGACGAGACATATCGCCAACTCTCGGCGTGTGCCGGGGTGCTGCTGCACCGCAAGCGGGTGGAGCGCGACGATCTGCCCGCCGCGTTTCGCGGCACGTGTCTGCGCGCCGAGGCGTTTCGCGCTGCGCTCAACGACGCGCTGCGCGCCCAGCAGATTCAGCTGCGCGCCGACGAACAGGCGCACGAGGCCAGACAGCTCGCGCGGGCGCAGTTCGGGCATCTGGCGCGGTTTTTACAGGCGCTGGCCGAACCGCCCGCGCCGGACGCGCGGGCGCGGTTTCAGGCCGTTTTGGGTGTGCGCGCGGTCGGACTGCGCGGTGACGCGCTGTGCGGTGACTGCGGCACGAGCTTTGTGTGCCGGACGCGGCAGTATGTTCTCCTGTGCGACGGCATGGGAACGGGCGCGGACGCGCGCCGTGACGCACAGGAAGCCATGGAACTGGTGCGCGCACTGGTACAGGCGGGCTTTGCCGCGCCGGAGGCGATGCAGCTGCTCAACGAGCTGTATCTGCTGCGCGGTGACGGGTGCTTTTCTACGCTCGATCTGCTGGAGCTTGATCTTGTCACGGCAGAGGGCAGTCTGTATAAGTGGGGCGCAGCGCCGTCTTTTCTTCGCACAGGGCGCAGTGTGCAAAAAATAGGGACAGCCTCACCGCCGCCCGGGCTCGGTGTGGGAGAGGCGCACCGGGCCGGGTGTGTCAGGCTGTCCTTGCACAGAGGAGAGCAGCTGGTGCTGATTACCGACGGCATCCCCGAACACGTGTGCGAGCAGTATCTGCGCACGTGCGGCGCGCTTTCGCCGCAGGAGCTTGCCGCCGGTGTAGTCGCCTGCGCCAGCGAGTCAGAGCCGGACGACCGGACTGCCGCCGTTGTTGAGCTTGCGCCGGTCATCTTGCAGTCTCACCATACCACACGGCGCGCGCGAAATGTGTCGAAACCGGACGCGCAACCCCATATTTAGGAAATATTTCCCGCGCGACTACAAAATATCGGCCAGTTTCGATCGTAAGGGCGCAAAAACCCCACCGGCTCAGATGAGCCGGTGGGGTTCGTTGTTTCGCTTCTGTCCGCTCACGCGAACGTGCCGCTCAGCTCCTGCGTCAGACTCGACACCACGCCGAGCGCGCTCAGTGCCACGACCAGAATGATCGCCAGCACATACGCGCAGAAATAGCTGCGCGCGTAGTTGCGCCGGTTGATGTTTTTGCCGCTGAGCGCGTGGACGATCAAAAAGATCCAGCCCACCAGTGGCAGCGCGTACAAAATACCCAGTCCGAAATACGCCCACGGGGACAAGGGGCGATAGCACTCCGGCAGATATTGCAGTTCAAATTCGTTCATCGCGCCTACCTCTCACGCCAGCCGCACACCGCCGACTTGGCGAATGGACAGCTTGTGGCAGCAGCCCGCGCCCAGCGCGGTCTGCATCCCGGCGGCAAACGCCTCGCTCTGCTCGTCCGGGACAAACGCCAGCAGCGTCCCGGCGAAGCCGCCGCCATGTACACGGCACGCGCCGCGCCCGTCCAGCAGCTTTTCACACACGGCCAGCGCCAGCGCCATCTGCTGATGCTCCACGCTGCCGATGGGGACGATGTTTTGCAGCAGCATCCACGACGAGCGCCCGGACTCGCGCACCCCGGTCAAAAATGCATCGAAATCGCCCGCGCGCAGCGCCTGCACCTGCTGCCCCACGCGGCGGTTTTCTCCCAAAAAGTGCATCGCGCGCAGCACCGCACGATCGCCCACGGCCTTGCGCAGCGCAGGCAGCGCGGCATACAGCGCCGCCTCGTCGACCTCGCGCAGAACCTGTTTGCCGAAGAAGGCCGCCACGCGGCACATCTCCTCGGGGATGGCTGCGTATTCGTGCGTCAGGTCGGCGTGATCTGCGCCGGAGTCGATGGTAAAGAGCGTGTAGCCGCAGTGCGCAAAGTCAAATTCGACCCGCTCGACCACGGGCGAAGCCGGGTCGGCAAAATCGATGAACACCAGCCCGCCGACACTCGACGCGGTCTGATCCATCAGGCCGCTGGGCTTGCCGAAGTAGACGTTTTCGGCATATTGGCCGATCTGCGCGATCTCGACGGCAGACAGGCGCTTGTCAAAAAACAGTTCGTTTAAGATCGTCCCGATGAGAACCTCGAACGCTGCCGAGGATGACAGCCCCGAACCGGGCAGCACCGTGGAGCTGACGCGCGCGTCAAAGCCGCCCAGCGCGCACCCGCGCGCGGCAAACGCCGCCGCCACGCCGCGCACAAGTGCCGCCGTGGTGTTTTTCTCCTCTTCGCGCCGCTCCAGCGCATCGAGCCGGATCTCGACCGGCGCATAGCCCTCGGACTCGACCCGGATCAGCGCGTCGGTGCGCAGTGTGACGTGCGCAAGCGTCTGCATATCGACTGCCGCAGCAAGCACGCAGCCGTGCTGGTGGTCGGTGTGGTTGCCGCTGATCTCCGTGCGACCGGGCGCGGAAAAACGATAGATGGTCTGCATAGGTTATCCTCCGTCTCCTGCCGCGTCGGCAGGGGTGAATTTTACGCTTTCGGGTGGATGGTCTTTCCCGTTTTCCCTATTATAATCCATTCCCCGCCGCACGGCAAGAGAAAACTGCAAAACCGCGCCGTGTCGGCACGTTTTGTTTTCCTCTGCGATATTTTTACATCCGGGCTTTTCTTTCCCCGGCAAATCGTGTATAATAGTTTTGATTGGGGGTGCGCACAGATGTATCAGGCGTTATATCGCAAATACCGGCCGCAGACGTTCGCCGACGTGGTCGGCCAGAAAAGTATCACCGACACGCTTCGCACACAGCTGCAAACCGGCAAACTCAGCCATGCCTATCTCTTTACCGGCACACGCGGCACCGGCAAGACCACCTGTGCAAAGATCCTCGCGCGCGCCGTCAACTGCACTGCGCCCGTCAACGGCGACCCCTGCGGTGTCTGCCCGGCCTGCCGCGCCATCGAAGACGGCAGCTGCATGGACGTGCTGGAAATTGACGCTGCTTCGAACAACGGTGTCGACTCGGTGCGCACACTGCGCGACGACGCGATCTACACCCCCGGCACCGTCCGGATGCGCGTGTACATCATCGACGAGGTGCATATGCTCTCGACCGCCGCATTTAATGCGCTGCTGAAGATCATGGAGGAGCCTCCGGCGCACCTCATGTTCATCCTCGCCACGACCGAACTGCAAAAAGTCCCGGCCACCATCCTCTCGCGCTGCCAGCGCTTCGCGTTCAAGCGCCTGCAGCCCGAGCAGATCGGCCAGCGGCTGAACTTCATCGCCTATCAGGAACACATCGACATCGAGCCCGAGGCCATTGCCCTGCTTGCGCGGCTGGCCGACGGTGGAATGCGCGATGCGATCAGTCTGCTCGATCAGTGCGCCTCGGCATCAGACGGCGCGCTCACGCTCGAGCGCGTCTATGCCGCGCTGGGTCTGGCCGGTGAACGCCGCACGGCAGAGCTGATGCAGGCCATTGCCGCGCACGATACGGCGCAGTCGCTGACCATCTTCTCCGCGCTCTACACTGCCGGAAAAGACACCAGCGCCCTGCTCGGTGAGATCTGCGCGCTGTGCCGCGACCTGCTTGTTTTGCACACCGCACCCAAAAGCGGCCTTGCGATGCTCTCCGGTATCGCCACCGAGCCGCAGGCACAGGCGCTGCGCGACGTGCTTTCGCCGGGCGAGCTGCTGCGCATTCTGACCGAAACACAAAAAACCCGCACCGCATTCGGCAAAAACGCCGATGTGCGCGTGGCGGTGGAGCTGCTTCTCATGCAGCTGTGCGAGCCATCTTTGCGCATGGACGCACAGGCACTCAGCGCGCGCATTTCCCGGCTGGAAGAACAGCTGGCCGGCGGCGCAGTGCTGCGCCGCGCCCCGGCCGCGCCGTCACACGACGAGCCGGATGACGAGCGCCCGCCGTTCCCGGATGACGCGGATGACCCGGCGCGCTATGCCGCACCGGATACGCAGGCCCCGGCTGCGCCCACACCCGAACCTGCCGCGCAGGACGCGCCTGCGGGCTTCTGGCCGACGCTCTCGGAAAAGCTGCGCGAGAGTCTTTCCCCGCGTGATCGCGGCTTCTTTGCGGTCAACGGCCCGCTGCGCCCCGTGGTGCAGGGTGATACCGTCATCCTCGCGGCAGACAACGATTTCATCCTCGGCATGGTCAAAAAGCCGAACATTGAGCAGCTCGTGCGCGAAAAGGCGTCGGCGCTGCTTGGCCGCGCCGTTTCGGTGCGCTTTGCGCTGCGTTCGCAAGTCAGTGACCACGGCAACGACCCCATGGACGCGCTGGTGCGCTTTGGTGAGCAGCACCGTGACATTTTTACCATCAAATCATAAAACTACAAGCATAAGGAGAACAACTATGGCAAAAGGCGGATATCGCGGCGGTATGCCGATGGGCGGCATGAATCAGATGCAAATGATGAAGCAAGCCCAGAAAATGCAGGAAAACCTCATGAAAATGCAGCAGGAGCTGCAGGAAAAGGAATACACAGCCACCGCCGGCGGCGGCGTAGTCTCGGCGGTCTGCTCCGGCAGCCGTGAACTCAAGGCCGTCACCATCGACCCCGAGGCCGTCGATCCCGACGACGTGGAAATGCTGCAGGACATGATCGTCGCCGCCGTCAATGAGGCCATGCGCAAAGCCGAAGCAGAGCAGTCTGCGAACATGGCCAAGCTCACGGGCGGGCTGAATCTCGGCGGGCTGTTCTGATGCGCGCGTTTCCCGCCGCGTTGGAGCGGCTGACCGAACAATTCGCGCGCCTGCCCGGTATCGGCACAAAATCGGCGCAGCGCCTGGCGTTCCACATTCTCTCGCTGCCGAAGCAGGACGCAGTGGAGTTCGCCGAGGCCATCGTTGACGCAAAAAACAGTGTGCGTCTGTGCCCGGTCTGCCAGAATCTGACCGATCAGGCACTGTGCGGCATCTGTGATGACGCGCAGCGTGACCACGGTTTGATCTGCGTTGTGGCCGAACCGAAGGACGTCATCGCAATGGAGCGCGCGCGCGAATACAACGGGGTCTACCACGTGCTGCACGGGGTCATCTCGCCGATGAACCACATCGGCCCGGACGAGCTGCGCATTCGCGAGCTTCTGCACCGCATTTCCGGCGGTGACGTGCGCGAGGTCATCATGGCCACGAACCCCGACACCGAGGGCGAAGCGACCGCCATGTATCTTTCGCGGCTGCTGCACCCGATGAACGTCAAAGTCACACGGCTGGCCTACGGCATCCCGGTCGGCAGCCAGCTGGAATATGCCGACGAAGTCACGCTGCTGCGCGCACTGGAAGGCCGGCAGGAAATGTGATCTCATTTTCGCAAAACGAAAACAACAAAATACATAAACGGAGGAATCGATCATGTTTGAAAACATCCCCAATGTCAAGCTGGGTATCATTGCAGTCTCGCGTGACTGCTTCCCGCGTCCGCTGTCGGAAATGCGCCGGGCGAACATCGTAAAAGCCTGCGAGGGTGGCATCTACGAATGCCCCGTCACGGTCGAAAACGAAGCAGATATGCTCAAGGCCGTGGCCGATGTCCAGACTGCCGGCTGCAACGCGCTCGTCGTCTTCCTCGGCAACTTTGGCCCCGAAACGCCCGAAACGCTCATTGCCAAGTACTTTGACGGCCCGTGTATGTTCGTCGCTGCCGCCGAGGGTGACGGCGATCTCATCAACGGCCGCGGCGATGCATACTGCGGTATGCTCAACTGCTCGTATAACCTCGGAATGCGCCACCTCAAAGGCTACATCCCCGAATACCCCGTCGGCACGGCAGACGATATCGCGAAGATGATCGTGGACTTCGTCCCCATCGCAAGAGCCGTCATCGGCGTGCAGAACCTCAAGATCATCACCTTCGGCCCTCGCCCGCAGGACTTCTTCGCCTGCAACGCACCCATCAAGGGTCTGTACGAGCTGGGCGTGGAGATCGAGGAGAACTCCGAGCTTGACCTGCTGGTGAGCTACAAGGCACACGCCAATGACGCGCGCATCCCCGCCGTCTGCGAAGAAATGAAGCAGGAGATGGGTGAAGGCCGCTACTACGAAGACCTGCTCGTGCGCATGGCGCAGTTTGAGCTGACCCTGCTCGACTGGGCAGAGGCTCACAAGGGCGCGCGCAAATACGTCGTCTTCGCCGACAAGTGCTGGCCTGCGTTCCCCGAGCAGTTCGGCTTTGAGCCGTGCTACGTCAACTCCCGCCTTGCCGCGCGCGGCATTCCCGTTGCGTGTGAAGTCGACATCTATGGCGCGCTGTCGGAGTACATCGGCGCTTGCGTCTCGCATGACGCGGTGACGCTGCTGGACATCAACAACTCCGTCCCGGCCAGCCTCTACGAAGCTGAGATCAAGGGCAAGTATGATTACACGCTCACCGATACGTTCATGGGCTTCCACTGCGGCAACACGCCCGCCTGCAAGCTGTGCGCCGACCGCGCAGTCAAATACCAGCTCATCCAGAACCGTCTGCTGGAAAACGGCGGTACGCCGGACTTCACGCGCGGTACGCTGGAAGCAGACCTGGCTGCGTCGGAGATCACCTTCTACCGTCTGCAATGCGACTCCGACGGCGTTCTGAGAAGCTACATTGCCGAGGGCGAAGTCCTGCCGGTCAAGACGGGCTCTTTCGGCGGCATCGGCATTTTCGCCATCCACGAGATGGGACGCTTCTACCGCCATGTGCTGATCCAGAAGCGCTATCCGCACCACGGCGCGGTGGCCTTCGGCCACTATGGCAAGGCGCTGTTCGAGGTATTCAAGTTCCTCGGCGTGGCCGACATCGCCTACAACCAGCCCAAGTCCCTGCCCTATCCCACGGAAAATCCGTTTGCCTGATCGATGTCCACGCTGAACCGGCAAGAGGCACTTCAGCAGTTTCGCACCGCTTACAAAGCCGGGCAAAAATGCTACCGGGAGTGTCTGCACCGGGGGCAAACCCCCTATCCGCAGGTATTGGAAGAACTGCTGCGTGAGCGCGCGGTGGCCGGACGGGTCGATCTGGGCGTTCTGGATATCCCCATCGCGCAAATCCGCGGCACCAATACCGCCGGCCGCCAGGCGGCCTTCGCCGCCAACTTCATGCCCCTTCTCGATCAGGACAGTGAGTTTGCAAGCAAATGGGTCTCGCTCTGCGAGGCCCATTTGGGCGATACCGGCATCACCGACCCCATCCGCTGCTTTGAGTACATGGGCAACTTCTACGTGCAAGAGGGCAACAAGCGTGTCAGCGTCCTGAAAAGCTTCCAGGCGCCGACCATCCGCGCCTATGTCACGCGGGTGCTGCCCGTGTGGTCGGAAGACCCGGCGGTGCGGGTCTATTATGAATTTCTGCACTTTTATAAGCAGTGCGGGCTGTATCAGGTTCACTTCAACCGCCCCGGTGACTACCCCAAGCTCCAGGCCGCACTGGGCTTTGATGCCGACCATGTCTGGACGGCGCAGGAAAAAAGCGCCTTTCTGACCGCCTACTATACCTTCCGCACGGCCTATTACAAATGCAGCGCGCAGCCGCCCATCACCACGGCTGAGGCGCTGCTGGTCTGGCTGCACGCGTATTCGCTGGGCGATCTGCGCGTATTCGCGCCCGCCGAACTCGAGCGCTCCGTGCGCGCCGTCTGGCCGGAGCTTCTGGCCGTGGCGCAGGGTGGTAAAATCGCCGTGCAGACCGAGCCTGCGCCGAATGGCGCGGGGCTTTTGGGCCGGCTGGCCGGACGTGTGTTGTCTGCCTCGCCGCTGCGCGTAGCGTTTGTCCATGAAGCCGCGCCGCAAAGCAGTCCCTGGCTGCGCGCGCACGAACAGGGGCGGCAGCTTCTGACGCAGCAGCTTGGCGAAGCCGTCTCGGTGCAGACCTATCTCGTCCCGGACTATCCCAGCGCGCTCGACGCGCTCGAGCGCGCGGTACAAGACGGCGCGCAGGTCATCTACACCACCACGGTGGGACTGATCTTCGCCTGCCGCAAACTCGCGCCCAAATACCCGGCTGTCCACTTCCTCAACTGCTCGGTCGATATGCCCTATCCGGGCGTTCGCACTTACTACAGCCGCATCTACGAGGCAAAATTTCTGCTCGGCGCGCTGGCCGGGGCACTGAGTAAAAACGAGCGCATCGGCTACGTGGCCGACGCGCCGATCTTCGGTACGCCCGCCGCCATCAATGCCTTTGCGCTCGGCGCGCAGCTGACCAACCCCCGCGCGCAGATCGTGCTGCGCTGGTCGTGCTGCGAAACAGCACCTGCCGCCGCGCTGGCCGCGCAGGGGCTGGACGTGATCTGTGCGCGCGACCTGCCGGGCAGCGGCGAGAGCGCCGACTGGCACGGCCTGTGTCTGCTGCAAGACGGACAGCCGCACTGCGCGGCGCTGCCAGTTTGGAACTGGGGCGCGTTTTATCTGCGGCTGACACGCAGCTTGCTGCGCGGCGGCTGGGAAGAACTGAGCGCGGCCAAAGCCATCAACTACTGGTGGGGCTTTGCCAGTGACGCGGTCGACGTGCAGCTGGCAGACGATGTTCCGGACGGTGTGCGTGAGCTGCTGCGGCTGCTGCGCACGGCGCTCATCCACGGTGAGATCTCACCTTTTCACCGCGCCATCGTCGACCAGAGCGGGCAGACGCGCAACACCGGCGCGCGCTGGCTCCCGCCGGAAGAAATCCTGCGCATGGACTGGCTGTGCAGCAGCGTCTGCGGCACGATCCCGGCCTTTGATTCGCTGCTTGCCATGGCGCAGCCGACCGTCCGCCTGCTTGGTGTCTACCGCGATACGCTCGCGCCGGAGAAACGGGGGCCGCTGCTGTGAAGCTGCTTCTGCTTGCCGACCGCGAAAGCCCCTATCTCTGGGACTATTACCAGCCCGGCCGCCTGCGCGAGTATGATCTGATTCTCTCGTGCGGCGATCTGAAACCGGACTATCTGAGCTTTTTGGTGACCATGGCGCGCGCGCCGCTGTATTACGTCCACGGCAACCACGACGGACTTTACGAGCGCCGCGCGCCCGAAGGCTGCGAATGCATCGACGGCCGCCTTGTCACCTACAACGGTCTTCGCATTCTCGGCCTTGGCGGCAGCCGCCTGTACTCCGGCGGCGCGCACCAGTATTCTGAGCAGCAGATGCGCACGCGCATCCGCCGTCTGGGCTTTCAGCTGCGCCGCGCAGGCGGCGTGGATATCGTCGTGGCACACGCGCCCGTGCGCGGGTTCGGTGACTGCGACGATCCGGCGCACCGGGGCTTTGAGGCGTTTTTGCCGCTGCTTGAACGCTATGCGCCGCGCTATTTCATCCACGGCCACGTCCACATGGAATATGGCCGCGACCTGCCGCGCGTTTTGCAGCACGGCAGCACCACCATCATCAACGCCTGTGAGCGCTATACGCTGGAGGTATAACCATGGACTATCCCAAGGTCTGTCTGCGCCGCGGCGAAGAGCATGACGTGCTGCGCGGCAAGCCCATCATCTACGACAACGAGCTGTCCTGGGCAGACGATGTCTGCACCGACGGCTGCGTGGTCGACGTGCTGAACAGCCGGCAGCAGTTTGTCGCGCGCGGCTTTTTCCATTCCCGTTCGCGCCTGGCCGTGCGCGTTCTCACGCGCCGCGAAGACGAGCCGATCGACCGCGCTTTCTTCGCCCGCCGTCTGCAAACGGCGTGGCAGACGCGCCGGACGCTTGGCTTTTCGGACTCCTGCCGCGTCGTTTTCGGCGAGTCCGACGGTCTGCCGGGGCTGACGGTCGACAAATTTGCCGACTGCCTTTCGTTCCAGATCGCCAGTCTCGGCATGGAGCGCTGGAAGCCCACGCTCATCGAGCTTCTGGCCGAACTTCTGCACCCGCGCGGCATCTATGAGCGAAACGACCTGCCCGTGCGGGAAAAAGAAGGGCTGCCGCAGCTGACCGGCTGTGTCTATGGCGCAGTGCCGGACGAGCTTATCATCCGCGAACACGACGCAAAAATGTTCGTATCCATCGCCGCCGGCCAGAAGACCGGACATTTTCTCGACCAGCAGGAAAACCGGGGACGGCTGCGGCCATATGCGCCGGGTCGCACGGTGCTGGATCTGTGCTGCTGCACAGGCGGCTTTTCCATCCACGCTGCGCTCTACGGCGCGCAGTCGGTCGAAGCGGTCGATGCATCCGAGTCTGCGCTTGCGCTCGTGCGGCGCAACGCCGCGCTCAATGACGTGGCCGGGCGCGTCACGACCACCTGCGCCGATGTCTTCGACCTCGTGCGGCGCTACGTCGCCGAGGGGCGGCAGTATGACCTTGTCATCTGTGACCCGCCCGCCTTTGCCAAGAGCCGCAAAGCGCTCGACGGCGCGTATCGCGGCTACAAAGAACTGAATCTGCAATGTATGAAGCTCCTGCACCCCGGCGGTTTTCTCGTCTCGTGTTCGTGCAGTCAGTTCATGACGCCGGAGCTGTTTTTGACCATGCTGCGCGAAAGTGCGCAGGACGCAGGGCGCGACGCGCACCTGCTGGAGATGCTCATGCAGTCGCGTGACCATCCGGCCAGCCTGCTGGCCGAACAGGCGCTCTACCTCAAAGGTTACATCCTGCAAATTGTATAATGCAGCATAAAACAGCGCGGCTCATCCGAGCCGCGCTGTTTCGTTGCAACTTGTTATTGTTTCTTTTCCAGCGAGGTCAAAATCGCCGCGCCCATCACCACGACGGCCAGAATTGGCCCAAGCTGCGGCCAATTCATCAACTCATAGCCCAGCGCGCTGCCCAGATACCCCAAAACAATGGCCAGTACGGACGAAATCACTGCTTTTTTCATCGTTTCTCTCCCTTTTTACAGCGCGTCGATGGCCGCGCGGACTTCCTGCACCGTCGGGATGGAAGCTGCCGCGCCGGGGCGCGTGACCGCGATGGACGAGGCCATCGCTGCGTGCTGCATCGCCTGTGCGCGCGAAAGTCCCTGCGCCAGACAGCCGACAAAGTAGCCCATGAACGTATCGCCCGCGCCCGTGGTGTCCACGGCCTGAACGGGATACGCGCACTGGCGCACCGTTTCGCCATCCTTAACGCTGACCGAACCGTCCGAGCCAAGCGTGAGCAGGATTCCCATTGCCGGATACCGCGCACACAGCTGCCCGAGCGCCTGCTGCGCATCGTCGCACCCGGCCATGGCGGCGCACTCGCCCTCGTTAACAACGAGCCACTGCACCGCCGAAAGGTCTGCGTGTAACAGCTCATCCGAGATCGGGGACGCGTTCAGCACCACGCGCAGCTGCCGCTGCTGCGCCGCCTGCAACAGATACGAAAGCCCGCAGACTTCGTTTTGCAGCAGCAGATAGTCACCCGCTTCCATCTGCGAAAGCACCGCGTCGATGTGTTCGTTTCCGACCGCCTGATTTGACCCGCCGTAGAGGAAGATGCAGTTCTGCCCGTTCGGCTCGACCTGGATGATGGCGTGCCCCTGCGGCACGTCCGTGCTGCGCAGCAAGCTCAGATCGACCCCGCTTTTCTCCAGCAGCGCCGCCAGCGGCTCGCCGCCCTTGCCCAGAAGCCCGGCGTGATAGACCTTCTGCCCGCTGCGCGCGACCGCAATGGACTGGTTGAGTCCCTTTCCTCCTGCGTTTTGCGTGTAGGCTTGTGTGTGGATCGTCTCGCCCGCGCGGCAAAAATGCTCCACCGCGTAGACGTGATCGATGTTCAGCGAACCAAAATTGACGACCTTCATGCTGCTCGATTCCTTTCTGTTTTGATTTGGATTGCGCGCTTACTCTGCCACGCGCGGAACTGCATCCGGTGCGATGGGGCAGACATAGCCGCTTTGTGTTGCCTGTAAAAACTCCTCGCGCGCCTGCCGCAGCAGCTGCGGCTGCTCGATGAGGTCAATGGCTGTCGCGGCGATGACCTTTGCCGCGTGCAGCGCGGCTTTTTTTCCGATGCTCGTCGCGCCGCACGAGACGAGCTGCCAGCTGTGTCCCGGACAGCCGTTGGGGAACGCGGCAACGCTGCACTGCACCGTCGGGCACAGCCAACTCACGTCGCCCACGTCCGTCGACCCCGTGCGAAACGCCTCACCGGTAAACAGCGGCAGCAAAAAATCATTCATCACCGCGCCGTTTTGCAGCGTTTGCACCTGCTGCGCATAGTCCTGCCGCATCCGGCTGCCCGTGCCGGGGATATGCTGCACCTGCGGGAACGTCGCGGCCAGCTCCTTTGCGAAGGCCAGCTCCTGCCCGGTGTAGTGCGGAACGCCCAGCTGCGCAAAATTCTCGTGCATCACGCGCTCAAGACAGTGGTTCGGCACGCAGTCGGCCAGTCCATCGATAAACGTGCGCGTGTAGCTTGTCTCGGTCATGCTGGCCGCGCCGTCGGCGATCTTGTCCACGCGCGCTTGCAGCTGCACCGCCTGCGCCACGTGCTTTGCGCGCACCATATACAAAACGCTTGCGCTGCTTTGCACCACATTCGGGCTGCGCCCGCCGGTGTCGAGCATCGCGTAGTGGACGCGCGCGTCGTCGGTCATATGCTCGCGTAAAAACTGCACCCCGATGTTCATCAGCTCCACCGCGTCCAGTGCGCTGCGCCCCAGTTCCGGCGCGCCCGCCGCATGGGACGCGACCCCGTGGAAGCTGTACTGCACCTGAATACACGCGTTTGACCCGCCGGTGATGATCTCGTTGCAGTCTTCCGGATGCCACGTCAGCGCCGCGTCGAGCGAACGCCACACGCCGTCGCGCGCCATAAACGCCTTGGCCGCGCCGCCCTCTTCACCCGGACAGCCGTAGAGCAGCACCGTCCCCGACGCGCCGCTTTGCTGCAAATACGCCTTCACGCCCAGCGCCGCGCCGAACGCGCCCGCGCCTAGCAGATTGTGCCCGCAGCCGTGACCTGCACCACCGGGTTCGCGCGCAGTCGGCGCGCATACGCCGCCCTGCTGCGACAGCCCGGACAGCGCATCATATTCAGCCAAAATCCCCAGATACGGCCTGCCGCTGCCAAAGCGCGCACAAAAGGCCGTCTCGATGCCGCAGATGCCGCGTTCCACGGCAAAGCCCTCGCGCTCGAGCAGCGCGCAGTAATACGCTGCCGAGCGAAACTCCTGTAACGAAAGTTCCGCATAGTCCCAGATGGTATCCGCCGCGCAGAAGATCTCCTCCTGCTTTTGCGCAATGGCCTGTATCGCCAGCTGCTTGTTGTCCTGCATTTTTTCGTTCTCCTTTTTTCTGCCGCGCAGCGCGCGGCGCAGCCCTTATTCCAAATCCAGCTCGTCTGCCAGCTTTTGCAGCGGCAGATGCCGCAAAATGCGCTGCACCGGATGCAGCTCCGAAGCCGCCGCTTTGATGAGCAGCCGCAGCGTACTGCCCAGCGCCTGCCGCGTGGGCTTGTCCAGCTCGCGATAGGTCTTGAGCATCGCCGCAGCGGTCTTGAGTCCTCCCTCTTTGAGGTCGGTCAGCGTATCCGCGTCGGTACACGTCAGAATATCAAACAGTGCATCGGTAAACGCCGCGCGCTGCCGGTCACTGAGTGACAAAATGAACGTGTGCAGCGTCTCGTCGATCAGCCGCCCGCCCTCGGACTGCTGCGGCAGCTGTTCGAAGCGTTCGCCGCGCACCTGCCACGAAAACCCGTCGTGCTGCATCAGCCCGATCTGGGTGCTGCGCACCACGGTATAGCGCTCCTCATGCTCCAGCAGCATTCCCACCACCGATGACTCCGGGATGATGGTCAGGATCCTGTCTGCTACGCGCCGGTGTTCCGGCAGCTCCAAAAGTGACGTGCGAAAGCCCGGCCCGTCGTTGTTATACACTCGCAGCAGCTGGTTTTGCACCGTCTGCGGGCAAAAAACCGCACTGTAGACCGCGAGATTGCCGCCCTTGGAGTGGCCGCCCACGCGCAGCGCCAGCTGCGGCAGCGCAGCGGCTGCCGCGCACAGATACCGCTCGGCCATCTGCTGCGCCGGAACGACCGGCAAAAACGCGAGGTTGAAGTCCTCTTTCCATCCCACGAGCGTATCGTCCGTTCCCCGGAACGCAACATAGGCCGTCTCGTCCGGCAGTAAGATCGTCAGCGCGGAAAACTGCGTCTGCGTCTGCTCGTCGAGCCGGCTGACATAGCCGCACAGCCGCAGCTGGTCAAAGCGCCGGCTTGCGGCCATCTTCCGGCCCAGCAGCGGAATGGTGTCCGGCACCAATACGCCCATCGTCTCGTGTGCGCGCAGTTCGTCATAGCGCGCCATTGCCTGCTCCAGCAGCACTGTCTCGTCAAAGCCCGCCGGAACGATATGCTCCAGATCGAGATAGCACAGCTCGGCCAGCAGCAGATTGTCGACCTCGTTGAACCCCCGCTCCGTCAGCAGCAGATCACCCCGCCAATCCAGATAATCCAGAATGTTGGCCATTGTCCGCCTCTCCTTGTCCGTTTTTCTCATCATACACAAAATCCGCCGGAAATACAATCACACCCTGCCGGAAAATGTGCAAGAATTTTTCTATCAACCTATAAACCTATTGACTTTATGTGGTTAGTGTGATATCTTCATGGCAGATAAGAACCAACCTGAAAAGGAGTTGATCGGATATGAAAGTCTACGCGGACAACGCCGCAACCACCCAACTGCACCAACCGGCCATCGACGCGCTGGTCTATCATCTTTCTCATACCTATGCCAACCCCTCGAGCCTGTACACCCTTGGCCAGCAGGCCAAAGAAGTCCTCGAGGCCGCGCGCGCGGATATGGCCGCCTGCTTTGGCGCGCAGCCGCGCGAGATCTACTTTACTTCCGGCGGCAGCGAGAGCGACAACCAGGCTCTGCTTTCCGCTGCGCAGCTTGGCGCGCGCAAGGGCAAGCGCCACCTCATCTCCACCGCTTTTGAGCATCACGCCGTTTTGCACACACTCAACCGTCTGGAAAAGCAGGGCTTTGAAGTCACGCTGCTTCCCGTCGGCGCGGACGGGCTTGTCACCGCGCAGCAGGTCGAAGCCGCGCTGCGCCCCGATACGTGCTGCGTGAGCGTCATGTTTGCCAACAACGAGATCGGCACCATCCAGCCCATCGCGGACATCGGCGCCGTCTGCCGGGCGCACGGCGTTTTGTTCCA
>CAYSTN010000046.1:0-16685 GCA_964434135.1 uncultured Oscillospiraceae bacterium | reverse complement strand
CGCGTGCGGCTTTTGAGCGCGTCGAAGAAATCGTAGATGATCTCGTTGAGCGGCATGGAATAGTGCAGTTCCACGCGCGTGGGATCGAGGTACTGCATATCCTTAAATTCGCCGCGGCGGTTCTGGCACAGATCCATGATCGCGCCGACGTACTCCGGCGGAGCGATGAGGTTGGCTTTGGCATACGGCTCCTGCGCTTCGGCGATCTCGGCCGGGTCGGGATAGTTGAGCGGGGTGTAGACATCGAGCTGTGTGCCGTCGGTCTTGGTGAGCTTATAGACAACGTTGGGCGCGGTGGTGATGAGGTCGAGGTTGTACTCGCGCTCGAGGCGCTCAAGGATGATCTCCATGTGCAGAAGACCCAAAAAGCCGCAGCGGAAGCCAAAGCCCAGCGCGATGGAGTTTTCCTGCGTGAAGCTCATGGACGCGTCGTTGAGTTTGAGCTTTTCCAGCGCGTCGCGCAGGTCGCCGTATTTCGAGCCGTCTGCCGGGTACACGCCGGAGAAGACCATGGGCTGCGCCTGATGGTAGCCCGGCAGCGCTTCGGCGGCGGGGTCATCGACGCTGGTGATGGTGTCACCCACACGCGTGTCGGAGACGGTCTTGATCGAGGCGGTGAGGTAGCCGACCTCGCCCGCGCCGAGGCTTTCGGCGGGGATCATGCCCTTCGGGTGCAGGTAGCCGACTTCGACGACCTTGTACACCGCGCCAGAGGCCATCATGCGGATGTCCATGCCGGGGCGCACGGTGCCGTTCATGACGCGCAGATAGACGATCGCGCCGCGATAGGAGTCATACTGGCTGTCGAAGATGAGGCATTGCAGCGGCGCGCTCCGCTCACCCGTGGGTGCGGGAACACCGTGGACGACCTGCTCCAGAACGGCGTGGATGTTGATGCCGTTTTTCGCGGAGATCTCCGGCGCGTCCATGGCCGGGATGCCGATGACATCCTCAATTTCGTGCTTGACCTCAGCCGGCCGCGCAGCAGGCAGGTCGATCTTGTTGACAACGGGCAGCACTTCGAGGCCGTTGTCAACGGCGAGGTATGTGTTGGCGAGGGTCTGCGCCTCGATGCCCTGTGAGGCATCGACCACCAGGATCGCGCCTTCACAGGCCGAAAGGCTGCGCGAGACTTCGTAATTGAAGTCCACGTGACCCGGCGTGTCAATGAGGTTGAGGACATAGTTCTCGCCGTTGTCGGCGCGGTAGTCCAGGCGCACGGCGCGCGCTTTGATGGTGATGCCGCGTTCACGCTCAAGCTCCATGGAGTCGAGGATCTGGTTTTCCATCTCGCGCTTTTCTACGGAGTGGCATTCTTCCAGCAGCCGGTCGGCCAGCGTGGATTTGCCGTGGTCGATGTGCGCGATGATGGAGAAGTTACGGATATGCGAAAGGTCGGTCATAGCAGTTCCTCTTTCGTTTAGTATGCGATGTTTTCCGTCGCGATGGTTTCGTATTTTGCAGAGGTGGAGAAATACGCGTCAAGAATGGGGATGCAGACATTGGCCAGATTGCCGCCCTGCGAACCGCGTTCGACGTAGACGGCGATGGCGATCTCGGGATCGTCTGCCGGGGCGTAGAGGACAAACGAGGCGTGGTCAGAACCGGAGAACGAGCCGGTCGAGGTCGTGCCCTGCCACTGCGCCGTGCCGGTCTTACAGGCAAGGGTGATGGGATAGTCTTTCAGATACTGCTCCGCCGTGCCGATGACGGAAGTCAGGCGCATACCCTGATCGACGGCGGTCATGGCCGTGTCGGAGATGGGGAAGGTGCTGGCAACGGTGGGGATGTGTTCTTCGATCAGCTCCTGATAGTCCCACGAGACGACACGCGACAAAAGCGTCGCTTCGTAGCGCGTGCCCTTGTTGGCCAGCGTCGAGGTGTAGCAGACGAGCTGCAAGGGCGAGAATTTGTTCAGGCTCTGGCCGATGGCCGCCTGCAAAACGTCCGCGCCGAACCAGCCGGTGTCTTCACCGGCGTACTGCTCGGCCTTCTCTTCGGCGTTGGCGCGTGAGCCGACGGCCTCCGGCAGCTCGATGCCGGTCGGCTCGCCAAGCCCAAGCCCCTGCGCGACGATGTCAATCGGGTTCAGGCCGGTTTCGGATTTGTAAGTCTCGTAGGTCAGACGGCCAACTTCGTAGAAGTAGTAGTTACACGAATGGGCGATGGCCTCCATGAGGTTGATCTTGCCGTGCGTGACGGGGTTGGCCAGCGACCAGACGTGGCATTTGGGCTGGAAGGATTCGTAGTAGGTATAAAGACCCTTGTCCTCAATGATGTGGTTGGGGTCAAAACCGCCATAGTCCACGGCGGCAATGGCCGTGACCATCTTGTAGACCGAGCCGGGAGGATAGGTCGCAAGCGCGCGGTTATACAGCGGCTGCTCTTCGTCTTCGTTCAGTGCGGCGGCGTTTTCTTTGTAGGTGGACAGGTCATAGGTCGGATAGCTTGCCATGGCGAGGATCTCGCCGGTCTTGACGGCCTGCACGACGACTGCGCCGCCGCGCGCGTCCTTGCCCTCTTTTTTGCGGCCAACACCGTTTTCACGCAGGTCGAGGATGACCTTTTCCAGAGACTGCTCGGCGATGGCTTGCAGGGAGATGTCGATGGTCAGCTCGACGTTGTTGCCGGGGACGGGTTCGGTGACATAGTAGCGGCTGAGAACTTCGCCGGTGGACGAGACGGTGGTGCGCTTGATACCGCTCGAACCGTGCAGGTAGGACTCAAAGGCAAGCTCGACCCCGGATTTGCCGACGAGCGCGTTCATGGCGTAGCCCTGCTCTTTGTACACGGCGTATTCTTCCGCGTCCATGGCGGCGATATAGCCGAGCAGGTGCGCCGCGTGGGTGGTGTTGTACTGGCGCACGGAGCCGTTTTCGACCACGACACCGGGGATGGCCAGCTCCATCACGGCGGCCAGCGATGTGGCGTCGACATCTTCGGCAAGGGTGTAGTTTTCCAGACCCACGCCGTCGACGGAGCGAAGCTCCAGCTCGTAGCGGATGGCAATGATGCGGTAGACATCGGCCTGCGGCCAGTCATCGGGGATGCGGTACGCCTCGCGCAGATTGCGCATGAGCGTGGACGCGGAGATGTCCAGATCGTAGCCGCGGCTGGTTAAAAACTTGCGGAAATAGCCCTGCCAGGCCGAGTTGTTGGTGTCGGTGAAGGCATAAGGCCGCTCGGAGGTGACGGGAAAATGGGAATCGTAGTCGATGCCCAGCTTGTCACACAGGTTCAAAAGGCGCAGCAGGTTGCCGTTGGGGTCTTCGGTGTTGAAGAAGACGAAGTTGACGATGACAAGGTTATAGCTGGCGCGGTTGGACACCAGCACGTTGCCGTTGCGGTCGAGAATGTTGCCGCGCGAGGCCTCGACCGTGGAGTCGTAGGTCATGGAGACGGCATCCGCCGCGACAAGCTCGTCTTCGCTGACGGCGGCCTGCGTCTTGTACAGGCGCAGGGTGAACACGCCGATCATGGCGAGGATGAGAATGATAAAGACGATCATGCGAAACCGGGAGATTCGCTGCATGGATCACGCACCTACCTTTCTGATGGCCCACGCACACAGATACAGCAGCGGGTAGACGGCAAGGCTCAGACCGATCTGGATGGGCAGCTGAAGTATGCCGCGCAGACCGACCGCGCCGAGGTAACACTGGAACAGAAACAGGACGCTCTGGCAGATCAAAAGCGCAAGTAGGCACATCAGAAGCGCCGAAATGAACTGCCGGATGAGATAGCGGTCACACAAATAGCCGATGATCGCGCCGCAGATGGTCAAAAGCGCGATATGCAGCGCGCCACCGCCCGTGCCGGTAAAGCACCAGAACGTTCCGCAGCACAGGCCGTACAGCGCGCCGTTTTCCGCGCCGCAGTGCATCGCCACACACGCGACGCAAACGGGGATGAGACTGAGTTTGACACCGAAAAACAGCGTCCGACCGAATATGACCGTCTGCACGACGGTCAGCAGCAGAAACAGCGCGCCGTAGAGCGTCCACATCAGCGCGTTTTTATAGGTGGCGTGCATGGCGCGGCCCTCCTTTACTGGATGTTGTAGTCGGTGATGATGGCGACCTGCTCAAGCTTGTCAAGGTCACACGAGGGCGCGAGCGTGGCGTATTTCGCAACGCCCGTCTCGTCGAGGCTGGCGTTGGTGATATAGCCCAGCAGCAGCCCGCGCGGATAGAGCGTCGAGCCGGTGGTAACGACCTGGTCATTGTTTTTAACGATGGCATCGGTCAGAAGATAGTTCATGCGAAGAATTTCAGAGCCGTCTTCCAGGAACGTGCCCTGCACGACCCCGGTATAGCCCGACGAGGCGATGGACGCCGAGATCTCCAAAGACGAGTCCATGATGGTGGTGATGGTTGCCCAGTTGACCCCGACCCTGGTCACAAGTCCCACGACCTGACCGTTTTCGGTCACGGCGCACATACCCTCTTCCAGTCCGGCATTGGTGCCTTTGCCGATGGTAAACGAGCTTTTGTAGTCCGAAGAATCCCAGGAGATGATGTAGGCGGTGAGGAACTGGTAGTCCTCATGCTCCTGCGACAATTGCAGCAGCGCGCGCAGCCATTCGTTTTCGCGTTGCAGCTCCTCTGCGTCGCGGATGTCCTCCTGCATGGAGAGAATCTGGCGCTCCAGTTCGGCGTTTTCGGCCTCGAGCGATTCGTATTGGAACAGGTAGTTATAGTAGCGCTGTGCCTGCCGGTCAATGGCGGCAACACCCGCGCGGATGGGCGAGAGGATCGTGCCGACGACGTTTTCGATCGCGCTGGTATCCGTGGCGATGGCGAGCGTCACGGCGGCGCAGATGCACACGACGAGCGCGATAATCAAGATGGTCTTGAGGCGGCCTGTCCAGAATTTTTTCTTCATGCCGGGTCCTCCTGAGCGAGAATTTTGACGCCAAAGTCACGCAAAAGCGTACACAGCGGGCACAACGGCAGCCCCATGACGGAGAAATAGTCCCCGTCGAGGTGCGAGACGAACATCGAGCCGTAGCCCTGAATGCCGTAGCTGCCGGCCTTGTCCATCGGTTCGCCGGTGGCGATATAGGCGGCGATCTCCGCGTCGGTGAGCGGGCGGAAGGTGACGCGGGTGATGTCGGTCACGGAGCGGATGGTCTGCCCCTGACACACGGTCAGGGCGGTCACGACCTCGTGCGTGCGGCCGGAGAGCAGGCGCAGCATCTCGGCGGCGTGCCGGGTGCTGTGCGGCTTGCCAAGCACCTGACCGTCGATGAGGACGATGGTATCGGCGGCGACGACGAGCGCGTCGGGCGCTTCGGCGGCGATGGTACACGCTTTGAGCCGGCTGACGCGGCAGACCTCCTGCGCGGGCGGCAAGGTGGGATCCATCGTCTCGTCGACATCGGCGACGCGGACGGTGAAGTGAAGACCGGTGAGCTGCATGAGCGCCCGCCGCCGGGGAGATTGAGAAGCAAGAATCAGCATAGAGCGACCTCTTTATCCGTTATTCCACACCACGCGAATACAGCCCGCGCGTATAGCTGCCCGCGTCGAAGACGGCGCGCCCCTGATAATCCATCAGGACTTTGTCGATCTCGCCGGGGTTTTCGGTCGTAAATTGCAGCCGACACGCCCACAGACCCAGCCCACGGAAGACATCCTGCTTGTCGAGCAGGTAGAGCTTTTTGCCGTTGAGCAGCACATTGCGGCACGTGCCGGGGTCTTTGACGATGGGGAACTCTTCGCCCATGCGGTCAAACAGGCGGACTGTGCCGGTCTGGCAGGTACACGCACCGGTGCGGTTTTTGATGACGCAGTTTTCCATCAGCATAAGCGGCATCCGGCCATAGAGCAGAACTTCCGTCGGTACGGCTTTGGAGATGTCGCGAATCTGCGGCAGCGTCAGCTCGAAGGAAAGAAGCTGGGAATCGAGCCCCTGTTCGCGCAAAAAGCGCATGGCGCGCGAGTTGGCGATGTTCAGGCCAAAATCGCCGCGCACGGCAAAGCCTGCCGCGCGGGCAATGCGCAGCTGCCCCAGGTT
Source organism: uncultured Oscillospiraceae bacterium (assembly GCA_964434135.1). GTDB lineage: Bacteria > Bacillota > Clostridia > Oscillospirales > Oscillospiraceae > CAG-170. The sequence goes on along the minus strand of CAYSTN010000046.1, from coordinate 10,667 downwards.
GCCGATGAGTACCTGCCGCACGCCCATCTGGTAGACCGCGTGCAGCTGCTGCGCGATGGGCGCAAGTTCGCCACTCCAGATGACGCGGGGTAAGATGGCGGCCAGCTGCGTCTCGACGCCGACGCGGCGCGGCAGGTCGGGGTTCGCGACCAGTTCACTGAGCGGGACATAGAGAACCGTCGGGTGCATCGAGAGCATCCGGGAGGTGATCTGCTCGGCGCTGCGCACGGCGATGGTCAGCTGCATATCGCCGGAGATGCCGTCGTAGCGCGGCGGCTCGTTATAGGCAAACAGGCGCGCGGGCGCGACCCGGCCACGCCGGGCGGTCAGCTCGGCGATGACATCACGCCGCATGGCGTTGAGCGCCGAGGCCGGGAGCATAAGCCCGTCGTCCAGAACGGCGTGGACATGGGTACACAGATACGGCGTTCCGCCGGTCTTTTTGAGCTGCTGTTCCAGATCACGCTGTGTGAGCGAACGGTAGACCGCAGGCTCAGGAATCGCGCCGGAGGTCTTGCAGACGTTGCCGTCGGCATCTTCAACGGCCAGCTGTGCCGGGCGGCCATGCTGCAAGATGGCGTAGAATTTTACGCCGATGCGCTGCGGTTCGCCCTGCTCGTAGCTGGCGCGGGCAGAAGAAAACAGCGATGCCGTGTCTTCGCCTTCGCGGCGGCGGCCAAACATATCCGCGCCCGTGCGGCCACGAAAATAGCCGTCGGTGAAGCCTTCACGCGAGAAAGCAGCCTCGAGCTGGTGCAGATCGTCGCCGGTCAGCTCACCGCCGTTGAGTACCGTGCGGTAAGCGCGCGTGACGATGGCAACGTATTCCGGCCGCTTCATGCGGCCTTCGATCTTCAAAGAAGCCACGCCCATCCGGCGAAGCTCCATCAGCGAGTCGATGAGACAGTTGTCTTTCAGGCTCAACGGGTAGCGTGTGGACTCGAACCGGCCATAGCCATACGGCAGCCGGCACGGCTGCGCGCACTGTCCGCGGTTGCCGGAGCGGCGGCCAATGACCGACGAGAGATAGCACTGTCCGGAGTAGCACATACAAAGCGCGCCGTGGACGAAGACCTCGATCTCGATGGGGCTGCGCTTGCAGATGTGCGCAATCTCGGCGGCGGGAAGCTCCCGCGCAAGCACGACGCGGCTACAGCCAAGGTCGGCTGCTTCCATCACGCCCTCGAGCGAATGGATGCTCATCTGCGTGGAGGCATGGACGGGAACGTCGGGCGCGATTTCGCGGCACAAAGACACCATGCCAAGATCCTGCACGATGAACGCGTCGATGCCATACGACGCGGCGCGGCGGATGAGTTCTGCCGCGCGCGGCATCTCGCGGTCGAGGACAAGGGTGTTGAGCGTCAGGTGGACTTTGACCCCGCGCACGTGACAATAGACGATGGCCTCCTGTAAGTCGGCGGCGGTAAAGTTGCGGGCATTCATGCGGGCGTTGAAGGTGTCTGCGCCCAGGTATACGGCATCAGCGCCGTTGCAGACGGCGGCGCGCAGCGCCTCCATCGAACCGGCGGGAGAGAGCAATTCCATAGCAAGCATCCTTTATCTGTTGTTCTCTATGTGACGAAGCGCCAGCCGAAGAGGTAAGCTCCGGGACGTGACGCTAAAAATCCGCATACATTGTATCACACATATCTGCCATAGAAAAGTGGGATTTCGCAAAAATTTATTGCATAGCTGTAAACTTTTTACGCACAGTTGAATAAAAATGCCCCTGCGCGGCGGCGCAGGGGCAGAAAAAATCACAGATCATTTCAGTTTGAAGCGCAGATCCTCACCGTAGAACGGATAGAGGATATACGAGCCGAGGATGCGCGAGACGATCTGCGGCGAGTAGCGCGCGCCCAGCTCGTCCGGGGTGAGGTTGGTCGACAGGATGACGGGCTTTTTGTCCAGAAGCCGTTCGTTGACCAGCCGGTAAAGCGCCGAGACGGTGAACTGCGTGATCAGCTCCGTGCCGAGATCATCGAGGATGAGAAGATCGCAGCTGAAAAAGTCTTCAGCGCGCGAGCCGTCGGGGCGCGGGCGGAATTTATCGTCTTCCAATGCGGCAAACAGCCGCGCGACGGGCGCGTAACAGACCGAAAAGCCCCGGTCACACACAACACGCGCGATGCAGCCGGACAGGAAGGTCTTGCCAAGGCCGGTCGCACCCTGGAACAGGAGCGACGGCGCATTGGGCGTGAACTGCTGTGCGTAGTCCGCAGCGCGGCGCAGCGCCTGCTGCATCAGCTTGCGCGGTACGCAGCGGCAGTTGGGGTCGTACTGGTCGGAATACACATCGAGCCGCGCCTTTTCAAAGCTGACATTACCCGAGCCGATGAGCGGCGCAAGCTCCTTTTTCTGCTCCTGCCGGCAAAGCTCATGCAGACATTCACACATGGCCGCGCCGACGTAGCCCGTGCCGCCACAGTGCGGGCAGATGGGCTGTACGTCCAACTCCTGCGGCTCCAAACCCTCGGCCTGCAAAATCCAGTCGCGCTCATGCTGCAAGGCGAGGTTGTCCTGTTTCAACTGCCGCATGGCGGCCACGGGGTCACCCTGCGCGCGGAAGGTCGCGGCTAAAATGTGCGCAGAGGTCTTGCGCAGTTCGCGCTCGATCTGCGCCAGCCGGGGCGCGCGCTCATAGATGGCGGCGATGCGCGCGCGTTCGGCAAGCTCGTTTTGCTCTTTTTCCTGCTGTAAGCGCGTCAGTGCGCGCTGTTGGATCGACTGCGAATAGGCCATGGTCATTCCTCCTCTTGCAGCATTCGGTCGATGGCGGCGAGCTGGAGCGCGCCGAGCGCGTCGTTATGCTGCTGTACGCCGTGGTTGAATTTGCCTGCGGCGGGCTTGGCCGGGGCGCGGTCACCGGCTTCGATCTGTTGCAGGGTGGTAAAGCCCTGTTCGTGCCAGCTGCGCAGGATGGAGTTGCAGTACGCCCATTTAAGCCCGCCGGTGGCCAGACAGGTCTTTTCGTAGGCAAGGCCGATCTCCTTTTCGCCAAAGCCCCAGCCCAGCCACGTCAGAAGATAGTGTTCTTCGCTGCCTGTCAGGCGGCGGTCGGTCAGGCCAAGCAGCTCGCGCAGCTTGCCCAGCTGCGACTGGCGCACAAGCTGGTTTTGCATATAGACGGCGGCCTGCTCCATGGTATCGATGCCGTGGTCAGCCCAGTAGTACGCCTCTTTTTCGATCGAACGCAGCGACGGCGCGCGCGTGATGCCGCGCGAACGCTGCCGCTGGATACAGTAGTTGACCAGAATCGAGATCACGTCCGCCCCAAGTCCCAGATAGCGGTAGATGCCCAGCAGAATTTTGAGTTCTTCGTTATTCAGAACGCGCCCGAGCCGCCGCTGCGTCTCGCCGGTGAGCGCTTCAAAGTCGCGGTCAGTCCGCGTTTCGCGGATGACATCCTGCTCGGTGTAGACGGGCGCTTGCGAAGCGTCAAGGCAGCGCGTGGTCTGCTGCGGCCAAAGCCCCAGCTGCTGCAAGGTCGCGCTGGCAAGGTTATAGCGCGACGCGCTCATACGCAGCGCCTGCTGCGCGTCGCAAAGGGGCTTTTGCGCGGTTATGTAGAGATACAGCAGCGCTGCGTCACCATTGGCGGCGGCCAGCAGCCGCTCAAGCGCATCTTGCGGAAGATTCAGTGTGCGCGCGTCCATGCGCTCGCCTCCTTTTTGCAGAGTCATTCAAAACGCAGCGCCAGATAGACCGGCTGTGCGGCGCGGCTCGTGAGCCATTTGCACATACCGCCCGGCGCGCCCGTTCCCGGTGTGCAGACGCGGCAGTCCTTGCCACCGAGCGCCCGGACGAGCGCCGGAAGGACGGACGTATCGGGCAAAAGCTCGTCTACGATCAGCGTCTGGCCGTCGAGCCGCGCGCAGGCGCAGCCGTAGTGCGTCCCAAGCTCCAGCCGGTAAAAGCCCGTCAGGGTCTGCTGGTAGCGAAGCTGCGGCAGGGTGTGGCGGATGTGCGGGATGTCGAATAAGAGCGTTTCGCGCAGACCGGCATAGTCCTGCGGCGAGAGGGGTTCAAAAAAGCCGCGCGCCTGCGGCGCGGCGCAGTGGGTGACGGATACGCTGTTTTGTGAGACGAAGCCCAGCGTTTCATAGTACGCACGCAGCGCGTCCGACGCGGGAAAGAGCGTCAGAACGTCAAAATACCGCTTGCGCAGCGTGTTTTCCGCGTAAGTCAGCAGCGCGCGGCAGGTGCCCTGCCGCCGGTGAGCCGGGGCGGTCGCCACGGCGTAGAGATACGCGGCGCGCAGACTCTGCTCCCCGCACACAAGCGTCTGCGGCAGCGCATAGGCCGCGGCCAGAATGCTGCCGTCTTCTTCGGCACAGAAGCCCAGCGCGTCAGGATAGCAGAGGGTAAAAAACGAGTCGATTTCGGCTTCGGTGTCTCCGAAGCAAAGCGCCCAGAGCGCTTTGAGCTGCGGCAGGTCTGCCGGGGCGGTCTTTCTCAGACGCATGGGTCAGTCTCCTTCCACTGCGCAACGAATTTTTCCAGAAGCAGCGTCGGCTGGTAGGATTCCTTCGCGCGGCGAAGACCCTCTGCGCCCATGTCATCCTCGCGGTTGAGAAAGTCCACCTGCGGGTAGCGCGCGGCGATCATGCGCGAGAACTCCCGGTTTATCATGGCGTAAGCGCCGTTTACGTTCGGGAAGGCTTTTTCGAAGATCACGTCGTAGTAACGTTCGTTCATGCGCCCGCCCATGGAAAAGGCGATGAGCGCTTCGCCGTCGTATAAAAGCAGCCCGTCCAGTCCCAGCGCTTCAAAATGCTCGAAAGCCAGTGCCAGCGCGCCCTTTTCCTTTTGCAGCTGGTCAAGCTCCTGCGCGGTGCAGCCCGGCTCGTGCAGTGTGTACCACGCGCGAAGCATCGCCTGACACTGCGGCACGGACGCGGCGGTCATGGGCGCGGTGTACCAGTCCGGATTGGCGGCTTCAAAGCGGTTGCAGTGGTTGCGTTTGGCCTGTAACTTTTTGCCGTGCAGCTGCGAAAGCTCCTCAACGGTGTAGATATAGTCATACGAGTCGCGGTAGGCCGTGTAGGTGAAGCGGTCGGGATACAGCGATTCAAGCTGGGCACGGGTCTGCTGCGTCAGACCGCGCAGGCGCAGCGTACCGCCGCGCTCGTGCGCGTCGTCGATGATCTGGCGCAAAGCATCGGCTACGTCGCCCTGACCGGCCGGGTAGAGATAGGTATGGCAGCTGCCGCAGACGGAGTGCTGTGTGACGAAGTCGCCGACGCGGCCTACTTCGCCGTAGTAGCACGACCACAGCAGCATATCATTAAAGGTATAATCCGCGCCGGGATAGTCACACGAAAAGAGAATCGGGTGGATCCAGCTGCGGTCGGAAATGTCGGGAGAATGAAAGGCGATCATAAATGGGTAAGCTCCTGAAAAAGATAATCTCATTGTGTTTCAGTATACCACGTTTGTCAAATATTTCGCAACTGCCGTTGACAAAAAACCGCAAAAAGGATAGAGTATAGCTTAACAGGCACGCTGTTTCATTCGCAGCGGGCAGAAAAGAGGAAATACCATGTGTGAAGTATGTAAAAAACCGTTTTATATCACAACGCCGATCTATTATCCGTCGGATAAGCTGCACATCGGCCACACCTATTGCACGGTGGCAACGGACGCAATGGCGCGCTATAAGCGGCTGACCGGGTATGATGTCATGTTCCTCACCGGAACGGACGAACACGGCCAGAAGATCGAAGACAAGGCCAAGGCCGCCGGCATCACGCCGCAGCAGTTCGTCGACAACATCGTCACGGGCGAAAACGGCATTCTCGATCTGTGGAAGCTGATGAATATCTCCAACGACCGCTTCATCCGCACAACGGACGACTATCACGTTGCGGCTATCCAGCGTATCTTCAAGCGGATGTACGAAAACGGCGATATCTACAAGGGCGAATACAAGGGGAAATACTGTACGCCTTGCGAGTCCTTCTGGACCGAGAGCCAGCTCAAAGACGGCAAGTGCCCCGACTGTGGCCGTGAGGTTCACGACGCATCGGAAGAGGCGTATTTCTTCCGGCTGTCGAAGTACGCCGGGCGGGTGCGTGAGCTGCTGACCACGACGGACTTTTTGCAGCCGAAATCCCGCGTCAACGAGATGGTCAACAACTTCATTGACCCCGGTCTGGAAGATCTGTGCGTCTCGCGCACATCGTTTACGTGGGGTGTTCCGGTCGATTTTGACCCCGGTCATGTGGTCTATGTATGGATCGACGCGCTGTTTAACTACATGACGGCGCTGGGCTTTGAGAATGACCGGTATCACGATCTGGACAAGTTCTGGCCGGCGGATGTCCACTTCGTGGGCAAGGAGATCGTGCGCTTCCACGCCATCATCTGGCCTGCGATGCTGATGAGCCTGGATCTGCCGCTGCCGAAGCACGTCTACGGCCACGGCTGGCTGGTCATGGACGGCGGCAAGATGTCCAAGTCCAAAGGCAATGTCGTTGACCCGTATATTCTGGCGGAAAAGTTCGGCGTGGATGCGCTGCGCTTCTTCCTGCTGCGCACCTTCCCCTTCGGCTCGGACGGCAATTTCTCTAACGAGCTGCTCATCAACACCATCAACATCGATCTTGCCAACGATCTGGGCAATCTCGTCTCGCGCACGACGGCAATGGTGGAGAAGTATTTTGGCGGCACACTGCCCGCCGCGCGGCAGTCCGGCGAGTTTGACGAGGCGCTCATTGCGCAGCTGTCCGGTCTGCGCGCACGCTACGAGGCGCAGATGGAGAAGTTCCAGTTCCAGAACGCACTGGACGAGATATTCAAGTGCATCCAGCGCGCGAACAAATATATCGACGAGACAACCCCCTGGACGCTGGCGAAGGACGAGGCCAACCAGACCCGGCTGGCAACGGTCATGTATAACCTGCTCGAGTCCATCCGTATCTGTGCGACGCTGCTGCTGCCGTTCATGCCCGACTCGTGCGGGAAGATCTTCGCGCAGATCGGCGCGCCGGCAGATGTCTGCACGTGGCAGTTTGCCGATGTGTGGGGCAAGCTCCCCGCGCAGGTCACCGTCCACAAGGGCGAGGCCATCTTCCCGCGTATCGACAGCGCCAAGGCGCTTGCCGAGCTGGAAGAACTGGAAGCGGCGCAGAAGAAGGCGCTGCTGCCGGCCATCGAGACGGAGCCGCTGACGCAGGAGCCGGTCGATTTTGACACGTTCTGCAAGTCCGATCTGCGCGTTGTCAAGGTCAAGGCGTGTGAGCGGGTCAAAAAGTCCGACAAGCTGCTGCGCTTCACGCTCGACGACGGCACCGGCGAAGACCGGCAGATCCTCTCGGGCATTGCAAAGTATTACGAGCCGGAAGCGCTCGTGGGCAAGACGCTGGCTGCCATCGTCAACCTGCCGCCGCGCAAGATGATGGGTCTGGCCTCGTGTGGGATGCTGCTGTCTGCGGTGCATACCGAAAAGGGCGAGGAAAAGCTGAATCTCATCATGCTGGACGATGCCATTCCGGCCGGCGCGAAGCTGTGCTGACAGAGACTGCAATTGGATAACGTGCTTCCACCCGGCTGCACATAATAGCAGCCGGGTGGAAGAGGATTTTCTTTTTTCGGCAGAAAACGGTTGCTTTTTTGCACCGAAGGTGTTATGATACGGAAGAACGAATTTGCAGGATTCGTACATCGGTAGTACAGCGGCTTCCCAAGCCGCCGCAGGTGGGTAATCGATCACGAGCATTTGGGTGCGGCAGCACCTCGGCGCATATCATGCGGCGAGAATTTGACGCAGCGCGTCAAAACAAATGCGAAGGGACACGACGGCGGCCTGCCGCCGGAGTACTCCCGTATTCGCGCAACAGGGTAAAAGTTCATACGCAGGATTCGTACATCGGTAGTACAGCGGCTTCCCAAGCCGCGGAGGCGGGTTCGACTCCCGTATCCTGCTCCAGCAAAAGAGCCATCCGGAAGGATGGCTCTTTTGCTGGAATATGGGTTCCGCAGCGAAGCCGCGGTTCGATCACAAGCATTTTGCCATCGTCAGATGGCCGCGATGCCGTGCATCGCAGCTTTTGGCAACGCCAAAAGGAAATGCGCAGAGACACGACGGCGGCGCAGCCGCCGGAGTACTCCCGTATCCTGCTCCAGCTGAACGAACTCCGCTTTTCGAACAATTTTGTCGGAAAGCGGAGTTCTTCGTTTCTGAAAGCCTTGAGAGGTCAAGGCTTTTTAAAAAAGTCAAGGAAATGGGGGGCGACAATATGAAAATGAAACGGATTATTTCGCTGCTGCTATCGATCTTGATGGTATTGGGAATGCTCTGCGGATGCAGCAATAACCAGCCGGAGGTGACCGAACCGGCACAGGATACAGCACCGAGCCAAATCCAGTCGGTACAAACCCAGTCGGTACAAACCCAGCCGGTACAAACCCAGCCGGTTGAGCCGTCGGCAGAAGACCAAATCCATGCACTGGATCTTCCTGATTCGTGGAAGCAGGAGCTGCTTTATGCACTCGAGCTGGGGCTGCCGATGCAGAACGTGCAGCAGACGACCATTTCCGGCGCACAAATGGTGGAACTGCTGGATCACTTCATGCAATACGCGAACCCGGACAAGCTGGCTCAGTGGCAGGAGCTGCTGCCCGAGCTGCGGACGCATGAGGACGCACTGACCCGCTTCGATGCGATGGGCATACTGTTTTTGGCGGCTCAGACGGCGGGTGGCGCGTGGGCTGAGTTCAAAGACGGTTTTACCGGCGTAATGGATATGCTCCAGTTCCCATGGGACGATTACTACTTCACCGAGGGCCTGTTCGGCGAGTATGACACACCGCGCTACACTGTGCCCGGTCGGGGGGGACAGCAACTATCTGGATGCGGCCAGTCTGCCTTTCAACCTGAGCCGTCAATCCTCTATCAGCGGAGAATTTCCCTTTGCCTACGATACCCAGGCCAATGCAATCCACGAATACGACCCGCCCACCTATGCCGAGGGCTTATTGGCGGTTGTGCGACTGATTTTATCCGATGAACCGTATGTCTATGTACCCACGCAGATCGACGCAGTCTACCTGGATGCTGCTGAGGCTCGTTGTGAGAAGATCCGCACGGCGGTCACCGAGCTGCCCGCTGAAGTTACGGGCACGGTCTATTACATCTCCAACAGCGGCTCCGACGACAATGACGGCCGCTCCCCGGAAACCGCGTGGGCAACTGCTTACCGCGCCATGACCGCAACGCTGCAAGCTGGTGATGCAGTTTTGTTCGAGCGTGGCGGAACCTGGTACATCCCGATGTTTGATGAGCAGGGGAATATGCTTACGAGCATTGAATACGAAGAAGGCGTTATCATTGGCGCATATGGAACCGGCGAAAAGCCGATCATCCGCGGCGATATTCCTGAGGCGAATGACCCGGATCAGTGGGAACTCTACTACGATCAAAACGGCGCAAAAATATGGAAATATGCAGATATCCTTCGGGACAGTTCTGTCATTGTTTTCAACGAAGGAGAGGCTTACGCCAGTGAAGTGATGCCGTGGTGGGACGGCGGCACAGGGCTCGTGAACCGGCAGGGGACACCGTTTGTCGTGGAGAACGAACTGACAGAGGATTTAACGTTTTGCAGTCTGCTTCAATACACTTTTTCCCCATCAGACAATATCAATCAACTCTTACACCAAACACCGATGACGGGGCCGCTGTATCTTCGCTGTGATGCAGGGAACCCCGCAGAGGTTTATCAGTCTGTTTCCATACCGCAGGTCTGGAGTTCTTTTGGCGTCCAGCCAAATTCCAGTGCATATGATTTGGATATCCGCTATTTTACGCAAACGGGAATCGGTGTCACAAGCGCCTACGCAACGACCTGGAATCAGTCCTTTATCAATCTGGATATCAGCTGGTGCGGAGGCTTTTTGCAGGGCATGGACTATCAGGAGCGGAGTGGTGAATTTGTCGGCTATAGTCCCAGTACATCCGGCGGCGGCATCAATATTCAGTCCAATGATGCAGGCTCGGTTATCAATTGCAGGATCAATCAGTGCGGTGCTTTTGCCCTGATTGCGGTGATCCACGGTTACGAAGGATATGACCGCGTTGAACTGAAAAACTTGCAGCTGTCCGGCAATCTGATTGAGAATTGTGCGATTGCACTGCATATGGCCGGGTACTCGGAGTTGGATTATCCGGGCGCAGAGAGCTTTTATTCCAATGCTGTCTTTGAAGATAATATGGTAATGAACACAGGAGAAACATGGTACAGCGACACCATCGGCGGCAACCATTCCGGATGTCATGCCATTGAAAACAAAGATGGCGCAGCCAATAACGATGGTATCTATATTCGGGACAACACGTTTTATTGTGCCACAGACGCGCTTCTGTGTCTGCGCGATACCCGCATTGATGATACCCCCGTTAACGCGCAGCCCATTTTCTCCGGCAACACCTATGTACAGTTTGCCGCAAGACCCATTTTGCAGAATGGTTGGTCGTTCGAAGCTTATCGCCCCACAGAGGATGCTGTGCGGGAGCTGCTCAAAGATGAAACGGGCACGTTGGTGATCATTTGACCGGCGGCCGTTCTCCGACGTTGCACAAATGGAGCAAATGCTGATGAAGTTGTTGTCGCTGATATAGGATTTCAGCTCCTTCAGGGGCATTCCAAAATCCAGGCAAAGCA
>CAYSTN010000045.1:13186-17201 GCA_964434135.1 uncultured Oscillospiraceae bacterium | reverse complement strand
GCGGCATTCCGGGCAACTTTGCCATGGTCGGCGTGTTTGAAAAGGGCAAGGCGGACGTGACCTTCACTGCGCGTTCGCACGGCGGTCACGCCAGCGCGCCCGGCCGCCATACGCCCATCGCCCGCCTTGCGGCCTTTGTCCACGAGATCGAGACGCACAGCCCCTTCCGCAAAAAGATGCTGCCCGAGGTCGCTGCCATGTTCCGGACGCTCTCGGCCTACGCCTCGTCGTTTGCGCTGCGGCTGCTGCTGGGCAATCTGTGGCTGTTTTCGCCGGTGCTGAAGGTCGTTTTGCCGCTTGTGAGCGCGCAGGCCGGGGCTATGCTCAAAACCACCATTGCCTTTACCACGCAAAGCGGTTCGGACGCATCCAACGTTTTACCGCAGCAGGCCACGCTTGGCGCGAACCTGCGCTTTATTCCGCACCAGGGCGAGCAGGAGAGTCTGGACATTCTGCGCAGACGCGCGCAGAAGCACGGACTGGAAATGCAGGTCATCCACTCGAATGACTACACCCCTCCCGTGGACATCCACGGCGAGGCGTTCGGGCTGTTCACCCGCGTCATTGACGAGACGTTTCCGAACCTTGCGTCGAGTCCGTATGTCATGACGGGCGCGACCGACGCGCAGTTTTACCAGCCCGTGTGCAAAAGCTGCATTCGCTTTGCACCGGTCATTTTTGGGCCCGAGCAGATGAAAGGGATGCACGGTCTTGACGAGACGATTGAATACAACTGTCTGCCCGGCGCGGTGCGCTTTTACCAGAACCTCATCCGCGCACAGAAGTAACAACAAGAACACAAACACAAAATGCCCGGGTCGGACGTGTCCGACCCGGGCATTGCGCTGTATTCAGATTGCTCCCTGTATCGCCAGTTCCAGCATATCGGCCACGCCGCCGACCACATTGGACGGCGCGATGCGGTCGGCGATCCGTTTGAGCGCGTCCTCGCCGTTTTCCATCGCCACGCCGACGCCCGCATAGTCGAGCATTGCCGCGTCGTTGCCGCTGTCGCCGATGGCCATGACCTGTTCACGCGCGATACCCAGCGCCTCGGCCAGCGCCTGCAACGCAACGCCCTTGTTGGTGTTCGGGTTCATGACTTCCAGATCGACGAAGCCCGCGCCGGTGACGAAATACGGCAGCTGCTTCAGATCGGCCATTGCCCGCGCGGCTTCCTCGGGGCCGGAGAACGGCACGTAGAATTTTTCGACCGGTTTGTCCCAGCCGTCGAGCATCGCGTCCAGATCGTCGACAAATTCGTGCGACTGCGTGAACAGCGCATAGAACTCGGCGGGATAATAGCGCGTGAAATTCGCCATCTGCTGCGTCGAGTTGTAGACCGTCCCGCCGGAGAAAAAGTTGATAAGCCCGTCGTAGCGGCGCAGATGGCGATAGATCTGCCGCGCGTCGTCGGGCGAGAGCGGGCAGTGGTGCAGCAGCGCGCCCGTTTTCAGATCCTGCGCCATTGCGCCCGTGTGCGTGATGGCGTAGCGGATCTGCGGCAGCGCGTCGAGAATGTACCAGCATTCCCCGGCGGCGCGGCCGGTACACAGAACCAGCTCGATGCCGTGCCGGGCGGCGCGGCTGACGGCAGCTTGCACACGCGGCAAGATGCGCTGGTCGGGCGTGACGAGCGTTCCATCGACATCGACGGCAACAAGACGAATGGACATGGACAAAAACCTCACAGTGATAACTTCACGCCCATTTTATCAGCCTCTGTGGGGGAAATCAAGCCGCCGAAATTCACAATTTCTTCTTTTTTTACGCAGGGCAATGTGCTATAATCATAAAAGCTATACGCTTTCACCCGGATTTGTGCGCCGCACGTTTGCGCGGCGGCTTTTTTCGGCAGGAAAGCCAAACATTACGACGCGCAGGGTCTGCGCACCCGCCCGACGGTGTCCGGCGGAGAAAGGAAGGGTTCACATGAGCCTGTTTACAAAAGTTTTCGGTACGCGCTCTGCACGTGAGGTCAAAAAGCTCGACGCGCAGGTCGAGGCCGTCATGGCGCTCGAAGCGCCGTATAAAGCCCTGAGCGACGCGCAGCTGCGCGAGAAGACGCAGGAGTTCAAAGACCGGCTTGCCGCCGGGCAGACGCTCGACTCGCTGCTGCCGGAAGCATTCGCCGTCTGCCGTGAGGCAGCCGACCGCGTACTGGGTATGCGCCCGTACCGGGTGCAGGTCATCGGCGGCATCGTGCTGCATCAGGGGCGCATCGCCGAGATGAAGACCGGCGAGGGCAAGACGCTCGTCGCGATTTTACCGGCCTACCTCAACGCGCTGACCGGGCGCGGTGTACATATCGTCACCGTCAACGACTATCTGGCCAAGCGTGACTCGGAGTGGATGGGCAAGGTCTATCGCTTTTTGGGGCTGTCCGTGGGTCTGATCGTCCACGGTCTGCGCGGCGACGAGCGCCGCGCGGCCTATGCCGCCGACATCACTTACGGCACGAACAACGAGCTGGGCTTTGACTATCTGCGTGACAACATGGCCATCTACAAACAGGAGATGGTGCAGCGCGGCCACGCCTTTGCCATCGTCGACGAAGTCGACTCCATCCTCATCGACGAAGCCAGAACGCCGCTCATCATCTCCGGCAAGGGCGAAGAATCGTCCAAGCTGTACGAAATGGCAGACTATTTTGTCTCCCGGCTCAAGCGGCAGGTCTTCTCCACCACGGACGATAAGCAGCTGCAAGACCAGTTTGACTGCGACTATATCGTCGACGAAAAAGACCGCACCGTCTCGCTCACGCAGACGGGCATCGAAAAGGCAGAACAGTTCTTCAACGTGGAAAACCTGGCCGACCCCGACAACGCCACGCTCTCGCACCACATCAACCAGGCGATGAAAGCGCGCGGCCTGATGAAGCGCGATATCGACTACGTGGTCAAAGACGGACAGGTCATCATCGTTGACGAGTTCACGGGTCGACTCATGTATGGCCGCAGATATAACGAAGGTCTGCATCAGGCCATCGAGGCCAAAGAGGGCGTACAGGTCGCAAGCGAAAACAAGACGCTCGCCACCATCACGTTCCAGAACTTCTTCCGTCTGTATGACAAGCTCTCCGGCATGACCGGCACGGCGCTGACAGAGGAAGAAGAGTTTTCCGGCATCTACGAGCTGGACGTAGTCGAGATTCCGACGAACCGCCCCGTCATCCGCGTCGACGAGCCGGATGCGGTCTACAAGACCGAAGCGGGAAAATACCGCGCCGTCATCGCCCTGATAAAAGAGTGCCACGCCAAGGGACAGCCCGTGCTGGTCGGCACGATCTCGATTGAAAAATCCGAGCTGCTGTCGCACCTGCTCAAACGCGAGGGCGTGCCGCACAACGTCCTCAACGCCAAGCACCACGAAAAAGAAGCCGAGATCGTCGCGCAGGCAGGACATCTGGGCGCGGTCACCATCGCGACCAACATGGCCGGCCGCGGCACGGACATCATGCTCGGCGGCAACGCGGAATACATGGCCAAGAGCGAACTGCGCAAGCAGGGGCTTTCGGATGAACTCATTGCCGAGTCCAATTCCTTCGCCGAGACGGACGACCCGGAGATTCTGGCCGCCCGCGCAGCGTACAACGAGGCGTATGCCCGCTACAAAGTCGAGGTCGACAAACAGGCAGAGCTTGTCCGGCAGGCCGGCGGCCTCTATATCATCGGCACGGAGCGGCACGAGTCGCGCCGGATCGACAACCAGCTGCGCGGCCGTTCCGGCCGACAGGGTGACCCCGGCCGGACGCGCTTTTACCTGTCCATGCAGGACGATGTCATGCGCCTGTTTGGCTCGGAGCGCATCATGAACATGATGGAGTCGCTCGGCATCGACGAAGACACGCCCATCGACGCGAAGATTCTCTCCGGCGCGATTGAAAACGCACAGAAGTCGGTCGAAAGCCGCAACTACCAGTCCCGAAAGAGCGTTCTGGAATACGACGATGTCATGAACGTCCAGCGTAAGATCATCTACGAACAGCGCCGTCAGGTGCTCGACGGAGAGGATC
>CAYSTN010000045.1:0-13176 GCA_964434135.1 uncultured Oscillospiraceae bacterium | reverse complement strand
GCAAGCGATGATGCGCTTCTACGTCGAGACTTACGTCTCCAGCGCCTTCGGCGAGCAGCCGCATCTGACGGCTGTGGGGCAGTTTGACGAGCTGATGCGGCACTTTGAGCCGGTCTTCTTCCCGCAGGGCACGTGGCTTTTGAGCCAGCAGGAGCTGCCGCAGCTCTCACGCGAAGCGGCGCAGGAAAAGCTGCTGACGCTGATGCTGCGCGCCTACCAGAAAAAAGAGGAGCAGTTCACTCCGCCTGTCATGCGCGAGATCGAGCGCGTTATCACCCTGCGCGTGGTCGACGAATACTGGATGGATCACATCGATGCCATGGACGATCTGCGTCAGGGCATTCGTCTGCGCGCCTACGCGCAGACCGACCCGGTCATTGAGTATAAGCGCGAAGGCTTTGATATGTTCGAGGCCATGAACGACGCCATCAAAGAGGAGATCGTCCGCCGCGTCTTCCTCGTTCGCCTGAAGACCAACGAAGAAGTCAAGCGCCAGCGCGTGGCCAAGGTCACCGGCGAGGGCGCGGGCGGTGATAAGACCATCAAACGCCAGCCCGTTGTCAAAAAGGTCAAGGTCGGCCCGAACGACCCGTGCCCCTGCGGCAGCGGGAAAAAATACAAAAAGTGCTGCCGCGACAAGGATCTTGCCGCCGAGCGCGGCCAGCAGAACGGCTAAGCTATGTTTCAAACGATCAAACACGGAACTCTGGAATATCTGACAAGCGATCTGCTGCGCGGCAGCGCGCACTGCTTCTCCACGCGCCTTGGCGGCGTGAGTACGGGCGCGCTTGCGTCGCTGAACCTCGGGACGCATCGCGGCGACGAGCCGGAAAACGTCCGGGAGAACTACCGCATTTTAGGCTGCGCGGTCGGCTTCACGCCGGAGCAGACCGTCTTCACCCGGCAGGAGCATACCGACCGGCTGCTTGTGGTCGGAAAAGCCGACTGCGGCACGGGACTGCTGCGCGAACAGCAGACCGTCTGCGACGGCATTCTGACCGACGAGCCGGACGTGGCGCTGGTCTGCTTCGGCGCGGACTGCGCAACGGTGTTGCTCTTTGACCCCGTGCGGCAGGCCATTGCCGCCGTCCACGCCGGTTGGCGCGGCATGGCGCAGGGCATCGTGTACAAGGCGGTTTTGCGGATGCAGCAGGAATTTGGCTGCCAGCCGCAGCACATCCGCGCGGCCATCGGGCCGTGTATCTCGCGCTGCTGCTTTGAAGTCGGCGCAGAGGTGCCGCAGGCCATGCGCGACGCGCTCGGCGCGTCGGCTGAGGCCGCCATCGTCCCGTGCGGCGAAAAATACCACGTCGATCTGAAACAAATCGGCGCGCTGTGGCTGCGCAGCGCGGGCGTGCAGCAGATCGATCTGTGTCCGGCGTGTACCATGTGCCAGCCGGAGCGCTTCTGGTCCCACCGGATCACCGGCGCAAACCGCGGCTCACAGGCCGCCATCATCAAGCTATGCGCAGGAGGTGCGGCGCGATGAAGCGAACAGTCAAAACTCTTACGGCGCTGGTGCTGACGCTGGCGCTGCTGTGCGGCTGCACGTCCACTGCGGTGGTGGACTGGATGGCGCAGCTGTACCCGGTCGGTGACGAAAAGGTCGCCGCGCAGCAGGTCGGCAATCTGGAAGAATCGGACGACGAAGAGCCGGTCAAGGCCGTCATCACCGAGACGTATACCGAGCTGGAGCGCTTCGGTCTGGCCTACCAGCCCGATTACGGCCTACAGCCGTACACCTGCCAGAGTCTCAATAACCGCATCATCTTTTCGTTTTTGTATGAGCCGCTGTTCGCCGTGACCGACACGTATGAGGTGCAGCCCATTCTGGCCGAGACGTATCTTGTGACCGACGACGGCAAGACCACGACCATCACCCTGCGCGCCGGTGCGACGTTTTCCGACGGCAGCGCCGTCACCGCGCAGGATGCGGCCTATTCCATCTTAAACGCCGCCGGGTCGGAGTATTACGGCTCGCGCCTGCGCTTTATCCTCTCGGCGCAGGCTGCGGACGAGCGCACGCTCGTCCTGTCCACCAGCGAAGCGTATGAGTGTCTGCCGCTGCTTCTGGATATCCCCATCATCCGGGACGGCACAGCCGAACAGGCGGTTCCGCCCGGCAGCGGCCCTTACGTCTTCGCGCAGGATAAGCTCGTGCGGCGCGCCGACTGGTGGCGCGAGGACGAGACGCTTGTCTCGTTCGACGAGATTGCCCTGACCGTCTCCACGACTTCGGCGGACGTGCGTGACAATTTTGAGTACCAGAATGTCAACATCGTCCTGACCGACCCCAATTCCTCTGCGTTCGCGGGCTTCCACAACGACTATGAGATCTGGGACGTTGAGACGACCATCATGCAGTACATCGGCTACAACATCGACTCGCCGGTCTTCTCCAACTACGGTCTGCGCGGCGCGATCACTTTCGCCATCGACCGGGAAAAACTGGCCGAGCAGACGCTCGGCGGCTTTGCCGTCGCGTCCACGCTGCCGTGTTCGCCGAACTCCCGCTACTACGACACCAAGCTGGCCAACAGCTTTGCCCGTGACCTCGATGCCTACTACGCCAAGCTCAAAAGCGCGTCCATCGAAGATGCCACCGGTGACGGCATTTTAGACCTCTACGTGCCGTCGAAGGGGTATTCCGTGCCCGTTGAGGGTACGATGATCGTCTGCTCGTCGAGCTATATCCGGGTGCAGGCCGCCAACGAAGTCGCCAAAATGCTCAACGCGCTGGGCTTCAACATCACCGTGCAGTCCATGGAGTATACCGAGTACAAACAGGCGCTTCTGGACGGGAACTTCGATCTGTACTACGGCGAGGTGCGCCTGTCGCCGAACTTTGACCTTTCGCCGTTTTTCGGCGCGACGGGTACGCTCAACTACGGCTCGCTGTCCGACAGCACCATGATGAACCTGTGCAGCATGGCGCTCGTCAACAGCGGCAACACCTACAACCTCTACAAGCGCACGTGCGAGCGCGGCTATATTACCCCCATCCTGTTTAAAAGCTACGCGCTGTATACCACGCGCGGCGCGGTGACCGACCCGGCGCGGTATATCGACTGGCTTTTGCCGTATCAGGCGGATTGAGCCAAACGCAACAGAAGAAAGAGAGAACCATGAAGTATATTTTGCCTTACCTCAAGCCCTATCGGCGGCGAATCGCGCTGGCGATGGTGCTGGTCGCGGCGGCGACGATCTGCGATCTGCTGCTGCCGACGATCATGAACGATATCCTCAACAACGGTGTGCGGCAGTCCGATTTTGCCTATATCGTGCGCTGCTGCGCAAAGATGCTCTTCACGGCAGCCGTCGGGCTGGCCGCGCTGCTTATCGGGCGCAAGATCAGCTGCGACGTGGTCGCGGGCTTCAACGCAGATTTGCGCACCGACGTGTTTTCCATGGTCAACCGGATGAGCTTTGAGGAGTTTAACAGCCTTGGCGCGGCGGCGCTTTTGTCGCGCTCGACTTACGACATCGGCACAGTCTCGTGGGTCGCGTCGATCATCTCCGGCAGCCTCATTACCATCCCCGTCCTGTTTTTTGGCGGCTTTTTCCTCGCCTTGCGCAAGGATGTCGGCATGAGCCTCATTTTGCTGCTGTTCGTCCCGGTCGTTTTTCTGCTCGTGCGGCCCATTGCCCGGCGCATCGGCCCGTTGCACGAAAAATCAGACCGCTATATCGACATCCAGAACGATGTCATGCGCGAACGGCTGCACGGCATCCGCGTCATCCGCGCGTTTAACAAAGAACAGTCCATGCAGGATAAAATCGCCGACGCGACGCACGTCATGGCCGAGAACATCATCAACGCCAACGTGCAGATGGGGCTTCTCAGCCCGGCGGCGGTGCTGCTCGTCAATCTGGCGGGCGTGGCGATTTTGTGGCTGGGCGGCTGGCGAATGCAGACCGGCCAGGGCGCGATCTCCGGCGGTGACATTTTCGCCATCATCCAATACCTTGCGCTCGTGGCAAACGGCGTACTGATGGGCGGCTTTGCCATTGTCATGCTGCCCCATGCCAAAGTCGCGGCAGACCGCATCGGTGAGATTTTTCAGGCCAGGCGGCTGCACCCGGACACTGCGGGCGCGCAGCATACCTTTAGCGGCGAGATCGAGTTCGACCACGTGAGCTTCTGCTACACCGGCGCGTCCGAGCCTGCGGTGCAGGACGTGAGCCTGCACATCCTGCCCGGCCAGAAAATCGCCGTCATCGGCGGCACGGGCAGCGGCAAAAGCACCCTTGTGCAGCTGCTGCTGGCCTTCCGGCAGCCCACGCAGGGCGCGATCCGCTTTGACGGGGTGCGCGCCGATACGCTCGACGGCGGCTGCATTCGCAAAAACATCAGCTGCGTCTTGCAAAAGACCGCCGTCTACGCCGGAACGCTCCGGCACAACATCGAAATGGGTCGCCCCGGCGCAAGTGACGCGGACATCCGGCAGGCTGCGGATATTGCCCAGCTGACCGGCTTCATCAGCTCTTTGCCCGACGGCCTTGACCACACGCTCCAGCAGTCGGGCAAAAACCTCTCCGGTGGCCAGAAACAGCGCCTTTGCATCGCGCGCGCCATCTTAAAGGACGCACCGATCTACATCTTCGACGACAGCTTTTCCGCGCTGGACTTTTTGACCGAGGCCAACCTGCGGCGGCAGCTGAACGAGAAAATTCAGGGCAAGACCCAGCTTGTCATCACCCAGCGTATCACCTCGGCCATGAACGCCGACCACATTTTCGTCATGGATCGTGGCCGGCTCATCGACCACGGTGTCCACGCCGAGCTGCTTGCGCGCTGCACCATCTATCAGGAGATTTACGCATCCCAGACGGGAGGTGACGCGAAATGAGACACCGCCGACATTCCAACGCACCCAACGGCCCGGTTTCTGCCGACGCGCTGATTCAGCTGCTGCGGGGCGCGAAGAGCATCCGCTGGCAGCTGGCGCTGGGCGTGCTGCTGAGTCTGATTCTCGTTGTCTGCGCGCTGCTCATCCCCACCCAGACGGGCGAACTGGTGCAGCTGCTCATCGACTACTTCGACGAAGCCGACCACGGCGGCGTGTCGATTCTGGAGCTGCTGCGACCGGGAATTTTGACGCTTCTTGGCGTGTACGTGCTGCGCGCGCTGGTCAGCTACGGCAAAATGCAGCTGCTCAACCGCGCGGTCAGCCGGTACTTTACCTGCAACCTGCGCATTGAGATTTCCGACAAAATCCAGCGTCTTCCCGTCAGCTTTGTCGACAACACCCCGGTCGGCGATATCCTCGCGCGCATGACCGAGGATGTCTCCAAGATCGGCAACTCCCTGCACACGGTACTCGATACCATCACCGGTGGTTTTTTGCAGATCATCGCCATTTCGGTCGTTATGTTCCTGCAAAACTGGCAGCTGTCTCTGGCGGTCATCGCCTTTATGCCGCTGTCCATCTGGCTTTCGGCCAAGATTGCCGGCCGCTCGGAGAAGCACTTCCATAAGATGTTCAAACAGTCGGGCGAACTGTATTCCGTTGTCGAGGAAGCCTACACCAACTACGCCACGACCAAAGCCTACAACCTCGAGGGTCACTGCGCCGAGCGCCACGCCGTACTCAATGACGCGCGCCGCGCGTCCGAGTCGAAAGCGACCTTCCTCTCTGCCATCGTCCAGCCGGTCATCGCCGCAAGCAACTCGCTGGCCTATATTGCCATCAACCTGCTGGGCGGCTGGCTCATCGTCCGGCAAAACGTGAGCGTAGGCGTTATCGTGACGCTGGTTCTCTTCGCGCGCCAGTTCTCCGAGCCGCTTGAGCAGATTTCCAACGGCCTGAGTACCCTGCAACAGGCCAAGGCCGCTGCGCGGCGCATCGTTGACCTGCTGAACCTGCCTGAGCAGCAGCCGCTTACGCAGCAGATGCCAACCGGCGGTGACGGCAGCGTGGAGTTCCGGCACGTCGACTTCTCTTATGACCCGGCCACGCCGCTCATTCAGGACTTGCACCTGCGCGTGGAAAAGGGACAGCACGTAGCCATCGTCGGCCCGACCGGCGCAGGCAAGACCACCATCGTCAACCTGCTCATGCGCTTTTATGATGTCGACTCCGGCAGCATCCTGCTCAGCGGCTACGACATCGCGGACTACTCCCGCGCGTCCACGCGCGACCGGTTCGGCATGGTGCTGCAAGACACCTGGCTCTTTGGCGGCACGATTGCGGAGAATATCGCCTTTGGCAAGCCCGACGCGACGCGCGAAGAGATCATCCGCGCCTGCGACGAGGCGTACTGTGACCACTTCATCCGCACACTGCCCAAGGGCTACGACACCGTCATCAGCAGCGATACCGCCGCCATCTCCGGCGGCCAGAAGCAGCTTCTGACCATCGCGCGCGCCCTTTTGGCGCAAAAAGAACTGCTGATTCTGGACGAAGCGACCTCCAACGTGGACACGCGTACCGAGCTGCTCATCCAAAAGGCCATGGACAGACTCATGCGTGGCCGGACGTGTTTCATCATTGCCCACCGCCTTTCGACCATCGTGGACGCAGATCTCATTCTGGTGCTGCGCGACGGGCGCATCGTCGAACAGGGCAAACACCGCGACCTGCTGCAAAAGAAGGGCTTTTACTACGAAATCTACAAAAGCCAGTACGACATCGCCTGAACCGCAAACCCCCACCGCACCCTGCGCGTCTTCGCCGCGCCCTTGCCCTCTCTGGTATCGCTGCCACCGCAGCCGCCTGAGAGCGCCATCCAAACATCGAAAAAAGCCGCCCGGACACTTGTCCGGGCGGCTTTTGCCTTGCTTCAATCTTCTTCGTCTGCCGCAGCTGCGCGTGTGCAGTACAGGATATTCTTCTCCATGTCCACCTCGGCGCGCTCGCCGAAGCAGTCCATCGAGATCATCCACACCAGTAGCTCATAGAGATCTTCCACTTCGCAGTGCTGCGCCTGCGCCAGCGAAGCGAGCGGAACTTCCGGCCTGCCGTGCAGCGTCGCGAGGATTTGCCGCGCCTGATGCTGCCGCAGGAACATCGTGTAAATGCGCGAGGCCAGATACGTTCCGGCCAGCAAGAACAGGCAGTGGCACACGAAGTCCTGTATGAACTCCACGTCGAAGTGTCGCACCAAAAACAGATGCAGATAATCGCGCGTCAGGCCATAGCAGCCCAGAGCCAGCAGCAGCACCGTCATAATCGCCGCCGACCAGTTCATTTTCTTCTGCTTTTTCTGCTTTTCCAGATACGACAGCTTTCTTTCGCGGCTTTTATACTTCTGATACGGCACGTCGGCGGTCTGTTTGATGACCTTTGCGTCGTGACCGCCGCGCGCGGCGCGCAGGATCTTCAGAATCAGCAGCACCAGCCCCAGCGGCCATACGAATAACAGACACAGAATGATGATCGGCCAGCGCTCCGAAAGCGGGGTGCGCCCGTTGGGATTTTGCAGCCGTTCATAGGTTTTGCGGTTTTTCATGGGCAGCTCTCCTTACAGTGCTTTGCCGCACAGACGGGCATAGATGGCGCACGCGCGCACAAGCTCGTCAGCCGGGCAAAATTCATTGCGCGCATGGGCGTAGGCCAGATCGCCCGGACCCAGCACGATCGACGGCAGATGGAACACACCCGCGCTCGTCACGCCGTTGGTCGAGCAGCCGAGCTTGAAGACCTCCGGCTCCTGCACACCGGACTGCGCACACGCCTCAACAGCGCCGCGCGCAAGCGGTGAATCGGCCGGAAGCTCCCACGCGGGCAGGAACGAATGGAACACGAACGGCGTACCCTGCCAGCTGCGCGCTGGGATGTCGCTGAAACACCACTGCGCATCCGTACCCGCGACGAGCGCGTCCATTTCCTTGCCGATGATCTGCTCACTTTCACCCAGCGCCAGCCGCCGGTCAAGGATGATCGTCGCGTCCTGCGGCACGGAGTTGTTCGAGGCCGTCGTGCAATATGTATTCGTCAGCGCGACCGAGCCGTGTTCGCCCGGCTGCGCGCAAAGCGATTCGTGCAGCGCCTGCACCCGCGCGATGATCTGCTGCATGAGATAGACCGGGTTTTTGCCCTTTTCCGGGGTGCTTGCGTGGCAGCTGACGCCGGGCATCTTGATCTCGATGAGCGAGCGTCCCCGATGTCCGACCGCAATGCGCAGACTCGTCGGCTCACACAGCACAACGCCCTTCGGGCGCAGCCCGGTTTGCTGCAACAGATACTTCAGTGCGTCACCGTCGTAGTCCTCTTCCATCGACGAGGCCGAGACATAGACCGCCGTACCCGGCGCGATCAGCCCGGCGCGCTTTGCCGCCACTGCGCCATAGACGCTTGCGGCCAGTCCGCATTTCATATCTGCCGCGCCGCGGCCGCAGATGTTCCCGTCGCGCAGCTCGCCGCCGTAGGCCGGGAAGCTCCATTCGGCTTCGTCGTTGACCGTCACCGTGTCCATGTGCGAGTCAAACAGCAGCGCCGCTTCGCCGCTGCCGATGCGCCCAAGCACATTGCCCATTGCATCGACCGTGACCTCGTCGTAGCCGAGCTGCTGCATTTCCGCCTGCACCAGTGCCGCCACGTCCTGCTCCTGACACGTCAGGCTTTTGGTTCCGACCAACCGGCAGGCAAAGTCGATCAGCTGTGGGGACAATTCGTTTAAGATCTGTGAAAGTTGTTCCATTAGAAAGGCCTCCGTCCTGTATTCAAGCATATGACAGTCTGGATTATACCATTTTCGCGGGCACTTCGCCGCAGTAAATGCGTAGAAAATCGACCCTGATTTTTGTACAAAGCGCACAAAACCAAATTTCAGCGCGAGAAATTTGCGGAAAAACCACAAAAGCGGAACGAACGCAACATCGGCCATCCCAGATTCAGCCAACTAAAGTTATTGACAAATTGTGAACGAAATCGTAAATTAGACCGTAGCAAGCGCACTCTCATACATCTCAAAAATCAAAAAAGAGAAGAAGGAGTATTCATCATGTCCGAAAAAGTCAAAAAGCGTGAACTACACGTTCCGCACACCTTTGTGATCCTGATTGGCTTGATCCTGCTTGTGGGTATCCTGACCTACTTCATCCCCGCCGGTTCTTATACCCGCGTGTATGACGAAGTGACGGGCCGCGAGCTGGTTGATCCGAACAGCTTCACCGAGGTCGAAAAGAACCCCATGACCCTCATGCAGTTTGTCGACTCCGGCGTTGACGGCTTCGTCGATTCCGGCTACGTCATTGCGCTGACCTTTGCGGTCGCCGGCGGCTTCTACATCCTTGAGAAAGCCGGCATCATCACAGGCGCGATCAGTACCCTCGCGCGTAAGATGAAAAAGCGCGGCATCCTGCTCATTCCGATTCTGATGGTCGCATTTGCGCTGTGTGACTGCTTCGTCGGTATGTGCGAACTCACCATGGTTTATGTTCCCATCATTCTGCCGCTTATGATGGCGATGGGCTTCGACTCCATGACCGCTGCCGCTACGGCGCTGGTCGGTTCGCAGATCGGCTTTACCCTCGCGCTTGCTAACCCGTTCACCACCATCATCGGCCAGAAGATCGCAGGTCTTCCGCTGATGTCCGGCTGGGAATACCGTCTTATCATGATGGTTGTCTTCCTGGCGGTTGCCATTCTCTACATCTGCCGCTACGCCAAGAAGGTGCAGAAAGACCCGAAATCCAGCCCGATGTACGAGATCGACCTCAAGACCAAGGAGAACATGGATCAGTCCAAGCTCGCCACGGCCAAGCTCAACACCCGTCAGAAGATCGCCGGTGTCGTTGCCATCATCATCTTCGGTGTCATGGTCTACGGCGTTATCGCCTGGGGCTGGGATATGCCGCAGATCGGCGGTAGCTTCCTCGCCATCGGTGTTCTCGGCGGTTTGATCTCCGGCATGAAGAGCGACGACATCTGCGCCGCTTTCATCGAAGGCTCTACCAGCGTCCTCGAAGGCGCACTCATCATCGGTCTGTCCCGTGGTCTGGCCGTTGTCATGAACAACGCACAGGTCACCGACACCATCGTCCATGCCCTCGCCGTTGCCCTGCAAAACGTCCCGTCGGCGCTGTCCGCTGTCGGCATGGTCGTTGCGCAGACCATCATCGAGTTCTTCATCTCTTCCGGTTCCGGTCAGGCTGTTGCGACCATGCCCATCATGGCGCCGCTTGCCGACCTCATCGGCATCACCCGCCAGACGGCTGTCATGGCCTGCCAGTTCGGTGACGGCCTGACGAATATCCTATACCCCGTCTCCGGCTACTTCATCGCCACCATCGGCCTTGCCAAAGTTCCGTATGAGAAGTGGCTCAAATTCTTCATGCCGCTGCTGCTCATTGAGTGGGCAATGACCATCGTCTTCATGGTCATCGCACAGGCCATCCAGTGGGGTCCGTTCTAAGCAGCCGCTTTTTCCCAACACCAAAAGTGCCCAGAGCCATCGGCTCTGGGCACTTTTTCCGGCTTTGTGGCCGAAAAAACTGCGGTGCAGCCGGTTTTCGACTGCACCACAGTTGAACTGCTTTCTGCCAGCCCCAAAAGGGGCGCTTGGCATTTTACTCCACCGTCACGCCGCGCTTGGCAAATTCCTCGACCATCAGCTCCAGATCGGGCTTGATGTTGATCGGTTCACCTGCGGACTTGAGGGCGTTGGCCACATCCTTGAGGCCGTTGCCGGTGACGACGGAGACGACCGTGTCATCCTTGCCCAGAAGCCCCAGCTCACAAGCCTTTTTGACCGCCGCCGTACCGGTGACACCGGCCGGCTCACCGAACACGCCGCACGTGCGCCCGAGCAGCTTCTGCGCCGCGAGAATCTCCTCGTCGGTCACGTTGATGGCCAGCCCGTTCGACTCCCGAATGGCCATGAGCGCCTTGTCCGCGTTACGCGGCACGCCGACGGAGATGGAGTCGGCGATGGTGTTCTCATCCATCGGCTCCCAGGGCTTGTTTTCCTGAATGGCGCGGTTGAGCGGGTAGCAACCCGTCGACTGCGCGGAGATGAGCCGCGGCAGCTTGTCGATGAACCCGATGGCGTACAGGTCTTTCAGACCCTTCCACACGCCCGCGATGGTGCAGCCGTCGCCGACCGAGATGGCCAGGTAGTCGGGCATTTCCCAGTTCAGCTGCTCGGCGATCTCCAGCGCGACGGTCTTCTTGCCCTCCGACAGATACGGGTTGATGGCCGCGTTGCGGTTGTACCAGCCCCACTTGTCGATGGCCTCAGCCGACATCTTGAACGTCTCTTCGTAGTTGCCCTTGACCGAGATGACATTCGCACCGAAGATCATCAGCTGCGCGACCTTGCCCTTGGGCGCGCGTTCCGGAACGAAGATATAGGTCTTCAAGCCCGCAGCGGCGGCGTTGCCCGCCAGACTCGACGCGGCGTTGCCCGTCGACGAGCAGGCGATGATCTTTGCGCCCGCTTCCTGCGCCTTAGCAACGGCCATCGCCGATGCGCGGTCTTTGAGCGACGCGGTGGGGTTGATGCCGTCATCCTTGACCCACAGCTTCTTGATGCCCAGCTGTTCGGCCAGCCGCGGTTCTTCGTACAGCGGCGACCAGCCCACACGCAGCGGCGTGTCGGGAGTCGTTTCCTCGATCGGCAGCAGCTCACGGTAGCGCCACATCGTGGGATTGTTGCGGTTTTTCAGCGTTTCTTTCGAGAAATTCGCCTTGATGTAGTCGTAGTCATAGACAATATCCAGAATCCCGCCGCATTCGCAGTTGGTCAGATTCGGCACTGCCTCATATTCCTTGCCGCACTTCACGCAGCGCGCACACTTTACGTTTTTCAGCATAATCCTTCTCCTTGTTCAGAGATATAGTATTTGTCTTCCGCCCACTTGGCGGGATTGTCATCCGTGTATTGCCAGACGCGCAGATAGTCCTCGTCGTTTCGTATCACGTGGTCATAAAACGACCTCTGCCAGATGCTGACACCAATCTGTTTGGAAACGAGCGTCTTAAAAGAACGGATGCAGTTCGATATTGATTGCGTAGGGGCCGATGCCCACATCGGCCCGCTATCTTCCTCAATTCGGAGCAGTAAATGGATGTGATTTGGCATGATGACATATTTTTGAATGCCGGGAATTGATAACAGATACGTCTCAGCGATCTGCCCCCAAGCGGTCAACTCAATATACGGGTCGATGTGGGCATCGACCCCTACAACGCGTGACAGACACTGCTGCTTGTTTTTCGTGCAGATCGTAATAAAATATGCTCCGTTTTTTCGATAATCGAACTGCTGTAGGCGCAAGCGCTTTCTTTTCTCCATAGAAATCTCCTGAAACAAACGGGGGTGGGGTTCACCCCACCCCCGTTATGCCGGTTGGATTGTGCTATGGCTTACAGCGCTTTCAGCAGACCCACTTCGTCGTTGAATGCGTTGATGAGTTCGTCGAGTTCCTTGGCCTGTGCGTGGACAGCGTCCCAGGTATGCTCGGTGTCGTACCACTGGGCGTTGAGATCTTCCACGGCCATGCCCTGCTGCTCGACCCAGGTGTAATACTTGAGGTTGTGGACACGCTTGCGCTCGGCGTAGGTCAGCTCGAGCAGGCTGTCGGTCTTGAGGTTCAGCATATGCAGGTTGTGATCGAGTTCCGCAGCCTGTGCGCTGTACGCGCCGTACATCTCGTTGAGTTCCTCAACACGGGACTTGTACATGACAGCGGAGTCGGTCAGAACGGTGACGACCACGTCGTTCTCGGTCAGCTCATAGAACTTGGCCATCTTGATGCAGCACAGCACGTTTGCAATGCCGGAGATGCCCATCCAGGTGAACTTTTCGATCTGCTCGTCGCTCATGCCAAGACCCTTGAGGTATTCCTGGCCTTCCTTGCAGTTGAACAGGCGGAGCAGTCTCTGGGAGTCTTCATCGTCGATGGCAATGGCCATGTCGGTGTTCTTGACATTGTGAACCCAGGGGATGTGCTTGTCGCCGATGCCCTCAATGCGGTGGCCGCCGAAGCCGTTATCCAGGATGGTCGGGCACTGCAGCGCCTCGCCAACGGCGAGCTTCATGCCGGGATAGCGCTCTTTGAGCAGGTCACCGGCGGACATGGTGCCGGCGGAGCCGGAGGTGAAGCAGGCGCCTGCGAGCTTCTGGCCGGGCTTCTTGACAGCCTCGAACAGATCGGACAGGGCGTAGCCGGTGACGTTGTAGTGCCACAGGGGGTTGCCCATCTCGGCGAACTGGTTGAAGATCATCATG
>CAYSTN010000044.1:0-17448 GCA_964434135.1 uncultured Oscillospiraceae bacterium | reverse complement strand
AGCATTTTACGCATATCGGTACGACCCGACGGGTCACCGATCATGGTCGTGCCGCCGCCGATGAGGGCAACGGGCTGGTTGCCGGCCATTTGCAGACGCTTCATAAGCGTCAGCGCCATAAAGTGACCCGCCGTGAGGCTGTCTGCGGTGCAGTCAAAGCCGATATAGAATCTGGCCTTGCCCGCGTTGACCATATCGCGGATCTCCGGTTCGTTGGTGACCTGTTTGACCAGCCCTCTGGCTTGCAGTTCTTCGTAGATTCCCATTGTTCTATTACTCCTTCAAAAGTATTTCCTGTTGTTTTTTGCGGCTCAGGCCGGACAGCACGAGCGCGTATGCTTCGTCAAGCAGTTCGCGCAGCAGCTCGTCCGGGACGCTGCCGTCGGCCTTGACCGAGTTCCAATGTGTTTTGTTCATGTAGTAGCCGGGGAGAATGTCCCCGGGGTAGAGCCTGCGCAGGGTGTCGCCGTGGAAGGGGTCGAGTTTTAAAGTTATGTAAACTTCTTTTTTACGCGCCTCGTCCAGACAGACGGCGCAGAACAGCTTGCCGCCGATCTGATAGCGATACCAGCCCCATTCTGCTTTGAAGTCCCTGCTCACGCCGGGTTTGGCAAGCAGATATTGCTCAAGCCATAAATAGCGCATCGTTTTCACCTCATAGTAAAAAGCCCTCTGCTCGGTCGAGCAGAGGGCGAAGCGTCGCGGTACCACCTCTGGTTTGCCGCGTTCTTACGAAAGCGGCCTTACGGAGCGCCAATACGCCCCTGCGCGATAACGGGCGCACCCGACACACCCCTACTGCGCGCAAGGCGGTTCGGAGGGCAGCTCCGGGATGTATTCACCGGTCGCCGTCTGCTTTCTCGCACCAAACGAAAGCTCTCTGAAGACGGGAGATGACAGGCTACTCGTTCCCTTCATCACTGTAGCAATGTTATAGACAGTATACTGTACTTTTCAGGATTTGTCAATCAGTATTCACCGAATAACGCGCTCAGTTTTCCGTCCGCTACTTCAAATAACGCCCCGTGGTGGTCAGCCATGCCCATGTAATACGAACCGGCAACATAGAGCTTGCCATTTTGCAAGTAGATGTCCGTGAGGTTCTGCGTCGGCTTTCGCAAGCCGTTTTCGTTCGTTTCGCACTGCGCCAGAACAAGGTGGTGGAACCCGTCCGCGTCGTGCGTCAGGCGGCACACCGAGTCTCCGCACGGCCAGCTGACCGCAGCGCCGGAATATTGCGCAGGTGCGCAGAACGGGCAGGTCAGGTAGTAGATCGTCTCGCCATCCTGACAATAATCCAGAACGGGGTCGCTGCAAAGAATGTCGAGTGTATCGCCGTTTTTCCGGTACAGGCCAAAGAGCCCCCAGACGTACGCGCCGTCACCGCCGGACAGAAGACGCGGATACAGCTGTGAAGTCAGCTCCGTCATGTCTGTTATCGGCCGGTGGCAGACACGCTCATGCGTCTCGCCGGTCAGCGGGTCATACAGGCTCAGGCCGACGGCGCCGGGCGTCTGCCACTGCGCCAGCCAATACTGCCCGACCGTGCAGAGATAGAAGATATCCTTTTCGCGCAGGAAAAGCTGCGTTTTGAGCCGGGAGAGAACCGTCGCGGCCTCGGCTCTGGTGATGGAGCGTTCGGGATGGAACGTGCCGTCCGGGTAGCCGGTCATGAGTCCCTGATTGACGCAGCTCAAGAGCCGGTCATAGTAAAAGCCCTGCTGCGCATATTGTAATATCGATTGCAAATCCGCTGGCACGTCAGAAAACAGCGTCGACTCCTCCGGGATTTCCAGCCGCTTTTCCGGCCAGTTGATCGAAAACTGCGCAGCTGCGTCCGCGCACTCGTTTATGCCGCCCCAGCCGGAACAGTAATTGCCTAAAAGCTGCGTGATCTCGCCGCGCGGCATGGGCTGGTTCATGTAGGTGGCCGTTGCGGAAGATGCGTCAAGCAGCTCCTTTTCGATGCAGACCTCACACGCGGGCTTCCACCAGGGGTCTGCTTTTTTATCCTGCAAGTCCTCCGGATAGGCCAGACGCACGAACAGGTTGATAAACTCCGCGCGCGTGACGGTCTTTTCCGGGCGGAAGGTGCCGTCCGGGTAGCCGGTGATCTCGCCGCTGAGCCGGTCGACCTGCGCATACGCCCAGTGGGTCTGCGGGACATCCGGATATCCGGCGGCAGCAACCGACGTGGTGAGCAGGAACAGCGCCAATGCAAATAGGATGAGTTTTCGCAGTTTCATAACATGATCTCCCGACAAGCTGCTTTTGTATTCTGGGATTGTTTTTAAGTATAGCATCGCGATGTAGGATGTCAAGGCAGGCGGGCGCGTCTTAAGAGAAATTAAGAAATCGAGCGCCTGCGATCAGGCGCTCTGGGTTGTATGGTTTTGCTTGGTCTGATCGGCCAGGCGCAGCAGCTCTGCCGCGCCGGCAAGGGTCGTTTCGGTGACCATGCTGCCGCCGATGAGGCGGGCAAGTTCGCGCTCACGGCCGGGTGCGTCGAGCTGAAGGACGCTGGTGTAGGTGCGGCCGTTTTCCACGCGTTTTTCCACGGTGTACTGCGTGTCGGCCATGGCGGCCAGCTGCGGCAGGTGGGTCACGCACAAGACCTGACGGCCACGCGCGACCGACCAGAGTTTATAGGCGACTTTCTGCGCGGCGCGTCCGCTGACCCCTGCGTCGACCTCGTCGAAGATCATCGTGCCGACGGGTTCGTTGGCGGCCAGAACGTTTTTCATGGCCAGCATGATGCGTGCCAGCTCGCCGCCGGAAGCGACTTTGGACATGGGGCGCAGGGCTTCACCGACGTTGGCAGACATCAAAAAGCGCACCGCGTCCATGCCGTTTTCCTGCGCGCTCTGCGCGGAAAAGTCGCAGACGAATTGGATTTTCGGCATATCGAGCTGCGCAAGCTCGGAAGAAATCTCCGCTTGCAGGCGCACGGCAGCCTGCTTGCGCGCTTCGGTGAGGGCGGCGGCTTTGTGCAGGAGCGTTTGTTCCAGTTCGCGGCAGGTCTTTTGCAGCTGCTCGACGCGGTCGGCGGCAAACTCGACTTCGTCGAGCTGCTGTTTCGCGCGCTCGAGAAAAGCAAGCACATCCTCGACATTTGCGCCGTATTTGCGTTTGAGCTTGTGCAGGATGTCCAGCCGCTGTTCGAGCTGCTCGAGTTCGTCTGCGGAGTAGGTCAGCTCGTCTTTTTTCGCGCGCAGCTGCTCGGCAAGATCCTGCGCGGTGTACATGAGTTCCTGCAGACCGGAACTGATCGCGGCAAGCTCGTCCGATACCCGTCCGGCGCGCGAAAGCGCGTGGGCGGCATTTGACAAAAGCGACGCTGCGCCGTCGGAGGATTCGTCTCCGTAGAGCGCCGAAACGGCAGTTTCGATGGCTTCGGTCAGTTTTTCCGCGTTTTGTAAGAGCTTGCGGCGTTCAAGCAGCTGTTCTTCTTCGCCGGGCTGCAGCTGGGCGCGCTCGATCTCGTCGATCTGGAATTGCAGCGTCTCGACCAGGCGGAGCTTCTCTGCTTCGTCCATGGACAAGCGGCGGATTTGCTGCTGCACCTCGCACAGGCGGGCGTAGGATGCCTGATAGTCGCAAAGCAGCGGCTCATCGTGCGCGTACAGGTCGAGGTAGACGAGGTGGGTCGCTTCGTCAAACAGCTGCTGGGAATCGTGCTGGCCGTGAATCTGGATGAGCTGCGTGCCGAGCTTGCGCAGCGTGGAGACGGTAACGGGCTTGCCGCTGACGCGGCAGCTGTTTTTGCCGTCGGCGTAGATCTCGCGGCTGATGCCCAGCTCCGGCTCATAGGGGATCTGGTTCTCGGCAAACCACGGCAGCTCCGGCACGTCGGTAAAGATGGCGCTGACAAACGCCTTGGGCGCGCCGGTGCGGATCATCTCACGCGAAGCACGTTCGCCCAGGATGGCCGAAATGGCATCGATGACGATGGATTTGCCCGCGCCCGTCTCGCCGGTCAGAACGTTGAAGCCGCGCGCGAAGCCGATCTCGGCCTGCTCGATGACGGCAATATTCTCGATATGCAGGGTAGAAAGCATAAAACGCCCTCCTGTTTTTATGCGCCGTGTTCGATCTGTTCGCGAATCTCCGCGCAGAGGTCGGCAGCGGACTGCGTATCTTTCAAAACGGCAAAGCAGGTATCGTCACCGGCAAGCGTACCCAGCAGTTCCGGGATGTGCAGCTTGTCGATGGCAGCCGCTGCGCCGTTGGCAAGGCCGGGCATGGTTTTGATGACGATGATGTTCTGCGCGTAGTCCACGTTCGTGATACACTGCCGGAAGATCAGGTTGAGCTTGGCAGAGAAGGTATGCTCGGTGTGTTTCGGCTCGGCAGAGTATTGGTACACGCCCTGCGGCCCAAGCTCTTTGATGATACGAAGCTGCTTGATATCACGGGAGATGGTGGCCTGCGTGGTCTGAAAGCCCGCGGCTTCCAGTTCGCTCAGAAGCTGCTCCTGCGTCTGCACACTGTGGTCGCGGATCAGCTCCAGGATTTTCTCCTGTCGTTTCGATTTCATCCATGTTACCTCATTTTTTCGAGAAATTTTCGGTTGAGCAGTTCAAAAAAGCTGGTGTCTTTCAGGCGCACAAGGCGCGTGACCTTCGGCGAACTTTTAACGACGATCTCGTCGCCGACGTTCAGCCGGAACGCCCGCCCGCCGTCGACGGACAAAAAGGCATTGTGCCGTCCCATCTTGCCTACGCGCACGGTGATGACGCGGCTGGGCGCAACGACGATGCTCTTGGCGAGCATGGCGTGTGCGCAGATGGGCGTGATGAGGAAGTTCTTTGCCGACGGCTCGACGATCGGCCCGCCTGCCGACATGGAATAGGCGGTAGAGCCGGTGGGCGTACACAAGATCACGCCGTCACCGGAAAAGTTCGTGGCCTCGACCCCGTCGCAGGTGATCGACAGCTGCACCACGCGGGCAATTGCCCCCTTGGTGACGACGGCGTCATTCAGCGCCGTCTCGTGAAACAGCGTCTGCTTGCCGCTGACGACCGTGACATCGAGCATGGAACGCTCTTCGAGCTTGTACTCCCCTTTTGGCAGCTTGCGCAGCAATTCCAGTTCAGCCGCTTCGAGTTCGGCAATAAAGCCCATCGTGCCGATGTTGACTCCAAGGATGGGAATGCCGTGTTCGGTGGCGATCTTCGATGCGTGCAGGATCGTCCCGTCACCGCCGAAGCAGATGAGCAGATCGGCGGTTTTGATCTCCTTTTGGATGTCACGGAAGCGAAGATCGGACGGAATCTCAAAGCTGCGGTCTACGTCGAACGGCAGACACAGGCTGACCTCTGCGCCCGCTTCTTTCAAAATCGAGCAGGCCTGGCGCGCGTTTTTGAATTGTTTGTCGCGATAGGGGTTGGGCGAAACAACGATCTTCATGGCGGGTTTATCCTTTCAGCGCCTCATGTGCCTCGGCAACGAGCGCGTCCACCGGTGGAAGTACGCTCTGCCCGGGCTGCATGGAAAGATGGGCTAAAAACTCAATGTTGCCCTCCGGCCCTTTGACCGGAGAGAATGTCAGCGCGCGGATGGTAAAATGCAGCGACTGTGCAAGGTCAATGAACGCGCGCAGCACCTCGGCATGGACAGCCGGGTCACGCACAACGCCCTTTTTGCCGACCTTTTCTCTGCCGGCTTCAAACTGCGGTTTGATGAGGCACAGCACCTGTCCCGTTGGCTTTAAAAGCCGTTGGATGGCGGGCAGGACGATGCGCAGCGAAATAAACGAGACATCCACGACGGAAAGATCGAGCGCTTCGCCGAGGTCTTCCGGGGTGACATAGCGGATGTTGGTGCGCTCCATCACGACAACGCGCGGATCGGAGCGAATTTTCCACGCCAGTTGGCCGTAGCCGACATCGATGGCAAAGACTTTGCTTGCGCCCTGCTGCAGCAGGCAGTCGGTAAAGCCGCCGGTCGACGCGCCGGAATCGCTGCACACAAAGCCCGTGGGGTCGACCTGAAAGTCGCGCAGCGCCTTTTCCAGTTTCAGACCGCCACGGCTGACATAGGGACACGCACTGCCGCGCACCGCAAGTACGGGGTCGGTGTCGAGGTCGACTTCCAGACCGGCTTTGTCGACCTTTTGCTCGTTGAGATAGACTTCACCGGCCATAATCATGGCCTGTGCTTTGCTTCTGGACTCGGCCAGGTTGCGCTCGACGAGCAGCAGATCGAGTCGTATCTTGTGTTTCATCGGGAAAGTTCCTCCTGCATCAAGGCGGTCAGCCCTGCCGCGTCAAGTCCGGCAGCGGCCAAAAGTGCAGACGGTGCGCCGTGGGGTACAAAGTGTCTGCCAAGATTGCGCTTGCAGCACACGGCGCGGATGCCCGCGCACAGCAGATGCGCAAAGATCTCATCCGCCAGACATTCGCGGTCGGCGGTCTCTTCAAAAACAAATACGCGGCTGGTCTTGCGCACGGATGCGTCAATGGCTGCCCAGTCGACCGGCGAGATGGTGCGCAGCTTGAGAATCTCGGGGGTGTAGCCCATGGCGCGCAGGGTTTCGGCGGCAGCAAGCACCGGGTTTATCATCGTACCGTAGCAGATGACGGTGCAGCTCAGTCCCGGTTGCAGCACCGAACCGGCCAGGCTGCCGGTATATGCGCCTTCAGCGCCGCGCGGATAGCGGATGGCGGCAGGGCCGGTGCAGGTGTAGAGCGCAGTGTGCAAATCTTCGCGCAGCTCGGCAAAGCTGGCCGGGCAGAAGATGCGAAGACCGGGAATCTGGCGCAGGAAGGCAACATCGAACATTCCCTGATGCGTCCTGCCGTCTTCGCCGACAAGGCCGCAGCGGTCGACTGCGAGGACAACCGGGAGCTGCTGAATGGCAACGTCGTGCAAAAGCATATCGTAGCTGCGCTGCAAAAACGTGGAATAGATGGCGGCCACGGGCTTCATGCCCTGTTTGGCAAGACCGGCGGCCATGCTGACGGCGTTTGCCTCGGCAATGCCGACATCGAAAAAGCGCGAGGGAAAATCAGCTGCAAAGCCGTCCAGACCCGTGCCGTGCTGCATGGCGGCCGTGATGGCGCAGACGGTCTTATCGCTTGCGGCAAGGCGGCACAGTTCCTGCCCGAAAACATCGGAAAAGCTCACCGTCTGCGCAGACGAAAGCGCGCCGGTATCCGCGTCAAAGCGGCCAACACCGTGGAAGTCCTGCGGGGTCTGCTCCGCCGGGCGGTAGCCGCGGCCTTTTTGCGTGATGAGGTGGATGAGAACCGGCTCATGCAGCGCAACGGCGGTACGCAGCAGCGCTTCGATCTTCTGTACATCGTGCCCGTCGACCGGGCCGAGGTATGTAAAGCCGAGGTTTTCAAACAGGGTCGTGCCAAGCAGACTGCGGCGCAGACGCTCTTTGAGCTTGTGCGTGAGTTTGTAAAAACGCTTGCCAAGGCCGGTGCGCGCCGTGGCGCTGCGGAAACGGAGTTTGAACGCGAGGTATTTGGGTCGCAGGCGCGCCTGCGCCAGATAGCGCGAGATCGCGCCGACGTTCGGCGTGATGGACATCCCGTTGTCATTGAGCAGGACGATGAGCGGTTCGCGGCTGCTGCCGGCGTTGTTCAGCCCCTCGTAGGCAAGACCGCCCGTCAGTGCGCCGTCACCGAGCAGAGCCAGCACATGATAGTCTTCCTTCGCGATCGTGCGCGCGCGCGCCATGCCCAGCGCAACACTGACGCAGTTGGACGCGTGACCGGCGATGAAAGCATCGTGGATGCTCTCGCCCGGGTCAGGAAAGCCCGAAAGGCCGCCCGCCTGGCGCAGCGTATCGAACTGTGAGATGCGGCCGGTCAGCATTTTATGCACATAACACTGGTGGCCGACATCGAACACCAGCCGGTCACGGCTGGTATCAAAGACGCGGTGGATGGCCACGGTCGTCTCGACAAGACCGAGATTGGATGCCAGATGGCCGCCGGTACGGCTGACGTTCCGGACAAGAAACTGACGAATCTCGTCACACAGAACAGGCAGCTGCTGCTCGGGCACACGGAGCAGCTCCTGTCTGGAATGGATGGTATCTAACAGCATATATCCTCATTTGTTCGCGTGTATTTCGAAAAAAGCGGCGCAGGGCGCGCAAGCGCAAAGCGCGGCAATAGCAAAAGCTGATGAAACGCCACGGGCATTTCATCAGAGCTTTCTGCGCAGGCAGCGCAACGCGCTGCTTTTCGGATATTATACCATAAATGGTATGTATATACAAGTGAATATTCATGAATTTTCTATGACCGGCGCGGCGCGTCAATATTCGCGCAGGGCAAGCCGTCTGGCCATCTCGGTCAAAAAGACCGCGTCGTCAAAGCAGGAAAGGGCGTCGATGGCGGCCTGTGTCTTCTGCTCGATCATCTTCGCGCACGTACCGATGCCATAGAGGCGGACAAAGGTGTTTTTGTTCGCGTCCATGTGCGTGGCTTTGCCGAGCTTATCCGCATCGCCAAGCACGTCGAGCATATCATCGCGAATCTGGAACGCCAGACCCAGCTCCTGCGCGTAGCACTTCGCCGCGTCGAGCTGCTGCTGCGTACCGTGTGCGGCCACAACACCGAGCTGACACGCCGCGACGATGAGCGCACCGGTCTTGCGGCGCTGAATGTCGTACACGCCCTGCTCGGTCAGCTCCTGCGTCTGTGCTTCCATGTCCAGAACCTGACCGCCGACCATGCCAAGCTCCCCGGCCTGTTCGCAGAGGATGCGCACGGCGGCAATGGCGGCTGCGGGGTCTGCGTCTGCGGTGGAGATCGTTTCAAAAGCGGCAGTCAGCAGACCGTCACCGGCCAGAACGGCCAGCGCTTCGCCGAAGATCTTGTGGTTCGTGAGGCGGCCACGGCGGTAGTCATCGTTGTCCATGCACGGCAGATCATCGTGGATGAGGCTGTAGGTGTGAACCATCTCCATCGCGCAGGCAAACGGCAGCGCGCGCTGCCAGTCGCCGCCGCACACGCGGCAAAATTCCAGCGTCAGAACCGGGCGAATGCGCTTGCCGCCGGCAAGCAGGCTGTAGCGCATGGCGTCAAAGAGCCGCTTTTGCGGCAGCTGCTGGGTAAACTGCGCCTGAAGCGCTTCTTCCACGGCGGCGCGGTACTGGTCAAGTTGTTCATAAAAATCACGCATCGGGCACGAACTCCGTTTCTGCCGGTGTCTGGTCGGCGGTTTTTACCAGCTTGACGATCTGCTGTTCGGCGGTGTCAAGCTGGTGGGTGCAAAGCTGCACGAGGGCCGTGCCCTCTTGAAACAGCTGCAAAGACTGCTCCAGCGGGGCGTTACCCTGCTCAAGCTGGTGGACGATCTGCTCAAGCCGCTGCATGGCGGCTTCAAAGCTTTTGGACGGCTCGGTCATGGTGTTTCCTCCTGTATTTGCTCAACACGGGCGCTCAGTGCGCCGCTTCGCAGCACAACGCGGATGCTCTCGCCCGGTCTGAGCTGCTGTGCGCGCTGGACAAGCGTTCCGTGCGCGTCGGTGACCATGCTGTAGCCGCGCGCAAGCACCTTCATGGGGCTCATCGCGTCAAGCGCGCTGGTCAGGTGGATGAAGCGCTGCTTTTTATCGTGGAGCGTTTTCTGCTGGGCCGCCTGTAGCCGGGTCGAGAGATGATCGAGCAGCATCCGGCGGTCTTCGACATAGTTCAGCGGGCTTTGCAGCACGCGGTTTCGCGAAAGCGCCGCAAGCCGCTGGCGGTCGAGCGAAAGCGTTTTTTGCAGGCTTTGGTGGATGGACGTTTGGAACAGCCGCAGCTTTTTGCGCAGCTCCTGCCCGTCCGGCACGGCCAGCTCTGCGGCGTTACTGGGCGTGGCGGCACGCAGGTCAGCAACATAGTCGGCAATGGTCACGTCCGGCTCATGGCCGACGGCGCTGATGACGGGGATCTCGGAGTCATAGATGGCGCGCGCGACACGCTCGTCGTTGAACGCCCACAGATCTTCGATCGAGCCGCCGCCGCGACCGGTGATGATGAGGTCGGCCACGGCGTAGCGGTTGGCGTAGCGGATGGCTTCGGCGATCTCGGCGGGGGCTTCCGCGCCCTGTACGCGCACGGGAAGCAGCTTAATCTTGCTCAGTGGATAGCGTTTGCCGAGGATGCGCAGCATATCCCGGATGGCCGCGCCGGCAGACGAGGTGATGATGGCAATGGTATGCGGATAGCGCGGCAGGGGCTTTTTGTGCGCCGGGTCGAACAGCCCCTGCTCAGACAGCTTCTTTTTCAGCTGCTCAAAGGCAACGTACAGATCGCCCGCTCCTTCCGGTTTGAGTGCGGAGCAATACAGCTGGTACGCGCCGTCGCGCGCGAAGATGCTCACGCGGCCAAAGGCCACGACCTGCATCCCGTTTTCGGGGCGAAAGCGCAGCCGCTGCGCGTCGGAGCGGAACATGACGCACCGCAGCGCCGCATCGGCATCTTTCAGGGTAAAATAGTGGTGGCCGGACGGATAGACCTTATAGTTGCTGATCTCACCGCGCACGCAGATGCTGCCAAGCAGCTCGTCGCGGTCAAAGAGAAATTTGAGATAGGCGTTGAGTTCCGAGACGGTGATGATGTTCTGCTCCATCACAGTCCCTCCTGCACGGCGGCCAGCACCGCAACGCCCATGGCGTTGTCGGTGGAATACTGCGGCTCGGCAAAAATGGGAGAAAACTCGCCCATTCGCTCACGCAGCAGAGAATTGGACGCAACGCCGCCGGAAAAGACGACCGGCAGACCCGGATAGAGCATAAGCGCCTGGCGCGTCGCGTCGGCGATGCAGCCGCTCAGGCAGTTGAGGACGAAGCGCGCCGTATCGGCGGCGCTGCCGGTCCGGGCGTAGAAGCGCTCGGCCTGATTTTGAAGGCCGGAGAAAGAAAAGGTCAGATCGCGCAGCTTTACGCGGAAGCGCTCCCGGCAGACCGACTCGCGGCTCAGTGCGTCGAGCGCCTTGCCCGCCGGAAACGGCAGACCCAACAGCTGCCCCGTGCGGTCGATGAGCTGACCGGCTGAGAGATCACTCGTGCCGCCGAGCTTTTCGGCCTTGACCGCGCCCGCGTCCGGCGTAACGAGCAAAAGCTCGGTCGTGCCGCCGGACAAGTGCCACGCCAGATGCGGCGCTTGCAGCAGCTCCAGCCGCTGCGCCGACCACAGGCTTGCGGCAATATGCCCCTGCTGATGGGAAAAGGGATAGAGCGGAACGCCGAGAATCTGCGCAAGGCAGCTGGCCTGTGACCAGCCGGCCAGAAAACACGGCATATACGAGCCTTCGACGGCTCTTGGCCGGGTGCTGACACCGATGGCCGTAACGTTTTGCAGATCGACCTGCTGCGCCAGCGCACCGACCAGCTCCGGCAGACGCTTGACATGGGCAAAGAGCGCGTCGGACTGCCGCAGCCCCAGCTCACCCGGCTTCACGTCCAAAAGGCGTGAGCAGTTTTTGCCGCCCACGCCATCAAACGCTGCCACCGAGGTGGTATAGTTGCTGGTATCGAAGCCGAGTGTCAGCATGATGTCTCGTCCCGGCGCGCAAATGCGCCAAGAATGCCGTTGACAAAGGCCACGACGTCTTCGTTTTCGTATTTTCGGGTCAGCTCGACAGCCTCGTTGATGGCCGCGCTGATGGGCGCGTCTTCGACATAGAGCGCCTCGTACATACAGACCTCCATGATCGCAACTGCCATGCGCGCGATGCGGCCAAGACTCCAGCCGACCGCATAGCGGCTGATATAGCCTTCGAGTTCGTCGCGGCGCGCCTGTACGCCCTGCACGACAAGGTTGAGGTATTGCAGCTGCTTGGCATCCGGCTTTTCCGCATAGATATCGCTCTCGGTCTTGAGCGTGGGATAATAGCCCTCGTCCAGAAGCAGCGAAAGCGCTTCGTTGGCGGTGATGCTGTTGAAATTCATCTCAAAGACGAGATGGCACGCGATCTCTCTGGCGTTTGATCTTGTCATAGGTTTCTCCTTGCTTTTCTTTCTTCCCGTGGCGAAACGGACACTTTTCTCAAAAAAGAAACCCTTTTCCGCAAGGCAAAGGGTTTGCTTTTCCCGTTATTTTTTCAGTTCTTTCGGCATGGCGATGCCGCAGATGTTGACATCGACCTGTGCCACGCACAGCCCGGTGGTGGACTCGACGCTGGTTTTGACCGCGTCCTGTACGCTGCGCGCGAGCGAAAACACGCTCTGCCCGAATTTGGCAACAACATCGCAGGCGATCTTGATCGAACCGTCTTTGCTCAGGTTCAGCCGCACACCGCGCGAAAGCGCCTTCATGCCAAGGATCTCGGCAATGTCGGTGCTGATGCTGCTGGAAAGGCCGCACACACCCTCGACCTCGAGTACGGCACTCGCCGCGACAGAGGCGACAACATCCTCGGAGATCTGAAGCATTCCGTTTTCAAGCTGCTGCGTAAAGTATTCGTTCTTTTCAGCCATGGTGGTTCCTCCGTTTCAGGGATACAGTCATATCGGCTTCATTTTACCACAAAACCCGCAAAATGCAATCCCTTTCTGAAAAACTGCGAAGAAAACCGCCGTGCGCTCAGGACTTCACTTCAATGA
Source organism: uncultured Oscillospiraceae bacterium (assembly GCA_964434135.1). Taxonomy (GTDB): domain Bacteria; phylum Bacillota; class Clostridia; order Oscillospirales; family Oscillospiraceae; genus CAG-170. The sequence continues at coordinate 4,895 of CAYSTN010000044.1, read as the reverse complement.
TGCGCACCTGCGAGAGTGCGTAATCCGTCTGCGAGGTCACGACATCGGAAATGAGCGCCGCATCGGTATCCGTCAGGCCGCTCTGCGGTGCGGCCACGGCAACGCAGACGATGCCGTCGTTGATGTAGGTGACGCACTCGTCATAGCCCTTGGCGATGATGAGGCTTTCGATCTCGGCTTCCCGCAGCGCCGTGCCGACGATCTCGTTGAGCGTTGCGGCGGCGCTGTCACCGACTTGCGTCCCCTCGTCGTAGGCGATGGTCTGCTCAAGCAGCTCGACGGCTGAATCGCGCGACTGCTGGCGGCTCAGGCGCACCTGCGCAAAATAATCGTCACTCGTCTGCGATGCAGCCGTTGAGGCGGCCACGGCATCGGTCTGTACGCCCTCGCCGTCGGTGACGATGAGCGGGTCTTCGCCCATGATCTGCTCGGCCGAGAGCGTGTCGGTCAGATCCTGCGCAGCCGGTTCTGTCTTCGCCCAGTTGAGATAGACCCCGACGCACACCAACAGCAAAACGGATGCGATGATCGCGTTGCGCTTCCAGATTTTCATAGTGATTCCTCCTATTGCTCCTTCATTTTGACCACTGCGATTTGATTGCTTGCGAGCCCCGTAAGGCTCGATACCGCCTGTATCATGGCAAGGCGCACACCGGCTCGGTGCGCGCCGTCGCACACAACGAGCGCGCCGAGATACTGCGCAGCGCAGGTCATCTCGACCAGCGGCTGCTTTTCGGCGCTGCCGGTTGGCTGCATGACCGTCTCACGCTCCAGGCTCGTGCCGGTCGAAGACGTGACGGTGCGCTCGTCCGTCTGGTAGACGCTGCGCTCGCTGCCCGCGCACGTGAGCATCAGCCTGACGCGCCCTGCGCCGTCGATGTCTGAGAGCAGGGTTTCCAGCTCCGCTTGTACCTGCTGCGGGCTCATCAGGACGTTCGGCTGCGCCGCTTCGGCGGGCGCGGACGCAGTCTTTTCGCGCCGGCCGGGCAAAAGCATGAGCGCCACACCCACAAAAAAGAGTAAAACCGGCAGCCGGTACTTGCGCAAAAGCGCCGCGCCCTGTTCCCGAAGACGGCTCAGACTTTGCAGATTCACGGCAGCCACACCTGCCTTTCCGGCGCGATGGCAAAGGTCTGCTCCAGATATGCTCCCAGCTTCTGCCGCTGCGCAGGCGTAGCCTCGCCGTGCAGGGTGACGCCGGTGGGATAGGGCGTTGCCGCGTCTGTGTTCATGGTAATCTCGACCTCCAGCTGCATTCCCATCTGTGTGGCTTTGTCCAATATATATGCGCGCACGCGCTGCGATATGATCTGTCCGATGAGTTCGCGGTTGCGTACCTCGACCCCGGTGCGAAGCTCCTCCTGTTCCAGTTCCAGGCGGCTGATGGCGGCGGCAAGCAGCTGATCGTCGAGCTTTACGAGCGGCGAGAGCGCAAGCAGCAGCATCACCAGGCCGCACAACAGCGTCGCAGCCTTTTTCCCAAGGCCGTTCGGCACGATACACAGCAGGATCGAACTGAAAAACGCCGCCACGGTGAGCCGCAGCAAATACTCCCGTACCGCGCTCATCCGCCGCCCGCCACCTTTAAAAAGCAGCACAGGCTGAACAGCAGCATCACACCCGCGCAGCCGACGAGTCCAAGCAGGTAGCCCATGGCCGTCGTCTGCGCGCCAAGCAGCGCCGTATGTGGCTTTGCGCCAAAAAGTCCCGCGATGGCCGTGGTGAGCTTCATGACGAGATAGCAGACGGTGATCTTCAAAAACGGCGCAAGAACGATGGCCAGCACCGCGAGAAAGCCAAACGTCCCTGCGCTCGCGCGCAGGAGCTTTGCACTCGACACGACAGCCTCAGACGCGTCGGAGACGATCGAGCCGACAACGGGAATGGCCGCGGAAAGTGTGGATTTGGCGGCGTTGACGGCAGCTTCGTCACTGCTGCCGGACAAAAGTCCCGTCAGGGACAAATACGCCGTGAACACATACATCACCCCTTTCAAAAGCGCCGTCACGCACCAGCCCAGCAGCTGGCGCATGGCGGCAAGTCTGCCGTCTTGCAGCCCGCATTCAATGGCCGCAAGGCCAAGGTAGGCATACACCAGCGGCAGAATCAGCGACTGCGAAGCCGCAGTCAGAAGCCCGAAAAACAGGGACGAGCCCATATACAAAGCACCTGCGCCCGTCAGCGCACCGCAGGCCGCCGCCGCACCGCTCATCACAGGCAGCAGAAGCTTGGCATAAGTCTGCATTTGATCGAGTGTCTGCGCGGCAAGCGCGCTCATGCTTTTCATCCCCGCAGCGAAGATCAGCGTCAGCGCCAGCGCGCCGGTCAGTGCGTACAGGTGCAGCCGGTCATCCGTGTGTGCCTGCTGCACAAGGCGGCAGAGCATCACCGCGCTCAGGAGCATGGCCGCGGTCTGCACCGCCGTGCGCAGCGCGCCGACGCACAGGCTCCCTGCCCAGCGGATCAGATCCAGAAGCGCCGTGCCAAAATCCTGATACACGCCCGGTGAGTAGCGCTGCATCGCCTCGCGCGCCGTCTCGGGCAGCTGCTGTTGCAGCGCGTCAACGCCAAGGATTTCGCGCTCCTGCTGCAAAACATCCACGGCCTGTACCGGCAGCGCCAACAATGCCAGCAGCAGCGCCAGAATCATTCCCCGCCGCATTCTAACCCCCTATCATCGTTTGCAGCAGCGACAAGACCATCTCAAACAGCGGCAGCGCCAGATACAGGCACACAAAACCCGTACTCAGCTCCACAGCCTGCGCAAGCGCCTGCTGGCCGCTGTCGCGGCAGACCGCGCCTGTCAGGTGCGACAGAAGGCCGATGGCCGTGACTTTGAGCAGCGGCGCGAACACTGCGCCGGACAGGCCGGTGAGCGTTTCGAGCCGTCGCAGCAGCTCCACGACCGGCGCAAGGCGCGGCAGCGCCGTCAAAAGCAGCAGCGCACACGCCAGCAAACTCAGCAAAAGCGCGATCTCCGGTGTTTTCTTCTGAAACAGCACACACAGCACGCAGCACACCACCGCCGCCGCGAACAGCTTCTGCGCCGTGTCCATCAGAACTCAAAGAGCGTCTTGACCATCTCGAACAGCTCGGCAATGCGCTGCACGACGATCATCAAGACCACCACCAGCGCCGCCAGCGAGGTCATCGTCGCCTGTTCCTCACGGCCGGCGCGCGAAAGAACCTGATTGAGAATGGAGACGATGATGCCAACGGCGGCAATTTTGAAAATGAGATCGATCTCCATCAGAGCAGAATCACCGCCACGGCCAGACCCGTACACACGCCGAGCGTCAGATACGTCCGGCAGCGGCCGCGCACCTGATCGCGCAGCGTCCGCGCCTGCTCACGAAGGCGCGAAAGCGCAAGATCGAGCGCCTGTAAGTTCCCTTCCAGGTCGTATTTTCCCAGCGTGTCGAACAGACTGATGAGCGCCTGGCGCGCCGCTTCCGGCAGACAAAGCCCGGCAGTCTTTGTCAGCGCGCGCCGGCACGCGAAGCCGACCGCGCAGCCATCGGCACACTGGACACGCGTGGCAATGTTGCCGAAAAAAGCGCCGATCTCGCGGTTTTCACTGCGCGAAAGGAGCGAAAACGCCTGCGGCAGTGGGGTCAGGCTGCATTGCAGCTCGTGCCGCAGGCGCAAGATCGCGTCGATGAGCGCAAGCGTCTGTGTCTGCTGCCGCTTTGCCGTCGCGGCCAGCCGCAGCCCCATCGCACTCGACGCGGCTAAAATCATACTCAGTCCGATCATCTTCAGCATACTGGATCCTTTCTGCGTGAAACGCCCGCTCTTTGTCCAAAAACAGTACCGTGGTAAACAGTCTCTCGCGAAAAAGCGCGCGCAGCAGTGGCTTTCGCCGCAGCTCGTCCGGCGCGCCGATATGTACACTGGCCAGCAGCCGCACCCCGCAAGCGCCGACCGTGCGCAGCGCAGCGAGGTCTTCCGGATCGGTGATCTCGTCAACTGCCAGCCACTGCGGTGACATCGCGCGCAGCAGCATCATCAGCCCCTCGCCCTTGGGGCATCCGGACAGCACGTCCGTGCGTGGCCCGAGGTCAAACTGCGGTGTGCCGCCGACCATCCCGGCCAGCTCTGCGCGCACGTCAACGACCCCCACACGCGCACCCGCCGTGCTGAGCGCGCGGATACAGCTGCGAAGCAGAGTGGTCTTGCCGCTGCCGGGCGCTCCGGCAAGCAGACACGAGCCGCGCAGGTGCGGCAGAAGCAAACCGGGCGGATGCTGCACGTCGCGCGGAAAGCGCAGCGCCAGCGAGCTGATCTCGCGCAGGCCGCTCACGCGTCCGTTCTGCACGACAACGTTGCCGCACACGCCTACGCGTATCCCGCCCGGAAACGTCAGAAAGCCCGCGCGCAGCTGCTCCTGCACGGCGTATTGCGATTGCGCCGAGAGTGCGAGTAAAGTCTGCTGCAACTGCTGCTGTTGCAACGGCTGGCTGTATGGTAAGGGACGTTCGATGCCGCGTTGCATGATCGTCGGGACTTGTCCGGCGCGCAGGCGAAGCTCCTCAAGCGCACCGAGATCCACCGCGCGCAGCGCGCGCTGCACTGCCTGTGGCAGCGCCGGCAACAAAGCCTGTATCATCTGCCCACCTCCTTTCACAGCAAGTGTATTGCGCGCTGCGGCGCAATATGCCGCCCGGCTTGACAAACCGGCAGCGGCATTGTAAAATAACCGCGCTGAAGCACATTGCTACGCCCCAGTAGCTCAGGGGATAGAGCATTCGCCTCCTAAGCGAAGGGTCGGACGTTCGAATCGTCTCTGGGGTGCCAAAAACGAACCCGCCGGTGAAATGCTGGGTGGTCGTAAAACAGTAAATTAAAAAATGGCGAAAACCATTGGTTTTCAAGGGGCGGCGTGACGAAAGTCA
>CAYSTN010000043.1:0-17944 GCA_964434135.1 uncultured Oscillospiraceae bacterium | reverse complement strand
ACAATGGTATTGTATATCGCCATTCTTTATCTGACAGCTTTTGTCGGTGCAAGATTGTCTGCCGAGGAAATGACGTATGATGGGATTCGAATTTTAGCAGACGGAACTATGCAACTCGGGGAATTGATCAAAAATCCGAATTATGTCAGCGGTATGACCCGAACTATATTGGAGTATATCTATGACCTCATCCCCACCGGTCAGATCATTCAAATGCAGTCAGATACATTTGTACCCTGTGTCCAATTTCCTGTGCTGTCTGCTGGTTTGATTGTCCTCAATACAGCAGCAGGATATCTGCTGTTCCGCAAAAAAGATATCAAATAAGGAATCGCTATGGAAAAACTGCTGTTCATCGTAATCGGAATATTGCTTTTGATTATCTTTGTGCTTCTTGCAAAGGTCTACTTTCTGCGCAAGTCCGCACAGGAAATCGCAGAAGCATTCCGTGACCGTTTAACAGCAGATACCAACACCCTCATTGGCATTTCCACCCGTGACCGTTATATGCGGAAGCTGGCAGCAGACATCAATACCCAGCTTCGTTTGCTCCGCAAGGAACGCCATCGTTACCAACAGGGCGATTTAGAACTGAAAGAAGCTGTAACCAACATATCCCATGACCTGAGAACGCCGCTGACCGCCATCAACGGTTATCTTGACCTGTTGGAACGTGAGGAAAAGAGCGAAACGGTTCAGCGTTATCTTTCTCAAATCAAAAATCGAACGGAAGTCTTGAAGAACCTGACCGAAGAATTGTTCCGATATAGTGTAGTTACATCTTCGCAGGATCTGAAACTGGAACACATGGATGTTGTCCGGGCATTGGAGGAAAGTCTGCTGTCCTTCTATGCAGTTATGCAAGCAAAAGGCATTCAACCGGAAATCAAATTGCCGGAGGAACCAGTTTTCCGTGAACTGGATGCAGCTGCTGTCAACCGTATCTTCTCCAATATCATCAGCAATGCGTTGAAATACTCTGACGGCGATTTGTCAGTCGTCATGGATAAGCGCGGTTGCGTTACATTCAGTAACACGGCACATAATCTGAACGCTGTTACAGTAGGCAGATTGTTTGACCGATTCTATACAGTAGAAGCCAGTCGCAATTCGACGGGTTTGGGCTTGTCCATCGCCAAGCTGTTGGTTGAACGCATGGATGGAAGTATTGAAGCAACGTACAACAACGGCAAACTACAAATCCGGATCATCTTCACAAAATGAACGAAGCCCTGCTGTCAGTCACACTCGACCGACAGCAGAGCTTAAATCGTTTCATTCAAACGCGTGTAATCTGTAACCGGCTTTAAACAGGTTTCAGACTCGCCGTTCAAAATGCGGTCAGCATACACCAAGATTTGTATAAAAAGAAAAACTCGTCTGACTTCCTGTTGGAAATCAGACGGGATTTGTCCGTATGCACCCCGGAATCCGGCAGCTAACCGCAGATACGTGAATTTGTTCCGTACCCTGTTAAACCAACGGGAAGCGGGTTTTTGTATGAACGGTTAAGGCAGGGAGCGGATGCAGGATTTCAAGATCTGCATAAAGCCCTCGCGGTCGAGCTTCAGCAGCACGAGCGCGTTCTTTGTGTCGAATTTCTTATCACTTTGCAGATCGGTGACCGTCTTACCCAACGTGATCGCGCCCTGCGTTTCAATGTACACACCGGCCATCTGCCCTTCGAACAGCTCCGGATGCGCCAGATACAAAACGGGGCACGAATCGTGCTGCGCCACGCCGCCCAGACCGACCGTTTGCAGAGTCTGCCATGCACACGCGAACAGCTCGCCGACCAGCTTGCCGCAGCGGTTGCCGTAGCTTGCCATCTCGTCCCAATCGGCGGGACGCAGCTCGGCCTGCATCGTCACGTCCAAACCGGCCATGATGATGGGAATGCCGGATTTGAAGACGATCTGCGCCGCTTCCGGGTCATCGTAGATGTTGAACTCCGCTGCAGGAGTCACATTTCCGGCCGTGGCCGCACCGCCCATCAGCGCGATGGAGTGCAGCAGCGTCCGCAGCGCCGGATACTTGGTCAGTGCAATTGCCACGTTCGTCAGCGGGCCGGTTGCAACCAGCCGCAGCTCACCCGGCTGCTGTTTGGCAGCTTCATAGATGGCGTCCCACGCGGGTGTTTGCAGCGGCTCAGTCTCCGGCAGCGGCAGCTCTACGCCGCCCAGACCGTTTTCTCCGTGGAAAGCACCCGCCACGTGCAGCTCACGTACCAGAGGCCGGTCTGCGCCCGGATACACCGGGTAATCGGCTTGCAGCAGGTGGACGATGCGCCGCGTGTTCGGGAACGTGTTGGACAGGGGACTGTTGCCCGCGACTGCGGACAGGCCGACGATCTGCAACTGCGGCAGCGCGTGTGCCAGCATGATGGCAACGGTATCGTCCGTGCCGGTGTCGCAGTCGAGCCAGATGGGGATCAGTTTGTTCATCATTTCGCCTCCGTGTAGCATCCAATGGCCTCGACCAGCAGCGCCGCGAATCGTTCGCGGTCAACATCCAGCAGGACTTCCGCGTTCGGTGCGTGGCCGGAGAAGCCGCGCACGTCACCCACGGTCATGCCCCGGCAATACTCGCCGGTCGTCTCGATCTGGACGTACATCTTTTTGCTTGTGAAGATTTCCGGATGCAGCGGCGCCATTACGGCGCACGGGTCGTGCATCGGTGCGCCTTCGTAGCCGATGGAGCGGTGGAAGATGTAGAAAAATTCCAGCCACTGCGCCACGATATCGCTCACCGGATTGCCCAGCGCGCGCACCCGCTCGAAATCTTCGGGCATAATGAGCGCCCGTTCCGTCACATCCAGTCCGGCCATCAGGATCGGAACGCCGGACTCGAAGACGATCTTTGCTGCTTCCGGGTCGACGAGGATGTTGAACTCAGCCGCCGGTGTCCAGTTGCCGGTGGTAATGCCGCCGCCCATCAGACTGATGCGCGCGATCTTGCTTTTGAGTTCCGGATACGCCAGCAGCAGCGCCGCGACGTTGGTCTGCGGGCCGGTGGCGATGATGGTGACGGGTTCCGGCGATTCGCGCAGGATGTGTGCCATGAGATCCGGCGCGCTCAGCTCAGACGGGGCAAACACCGGCTCAGGCAGCGCCGGGCCGTCCAGTCCGGACTCGCCATGAACAGACGGTGCGTTCATTACGTCGTTGACCAGCGGATGCGCGCACCCCTTGGCCAGCGGCACGTGCAGTCCGATGAGCGCACACACGCGCAGCGCATTATAAGTCGTTTTTTCGATGGTCTGGTTGCCGCAGCACGTGGTCACGGCGCGGATATCCAGCTCGCTTCTCGCGTGGGCAAGCACCCACGCGATTGCGTCGTCATGGCCGGGGTCGCCGTCGAGGATGACGGGGATCTTTTTGAAAGTAGCCATAGCGTAACCTCACTTACCGGCCGCAGCGGAATGCAGCTTCCGCGCGCGGCTGCGGCGCACGAGCGAGAAGATCACAAGACCGATGATGGTCACCGCATAGGGAATCGGCGAGGCAAGGTTGGAATCCAGACCGACCGCCGAGAACTTGATGCCCAGTGCCTGTGCAAAGCCGAACACCAGCGACGAGAGCATACCGCCCAGACATTCGCCGCCGCCCATGGCCTGCGCGGCCAGCGCGATGAAGCCGCGTCCTGCGACCATGTCAAGCGACCAACCGGCGGCATAGTACATGGACATGAATGCGCCGCCGAAGCCGCACATCAGACCCGAGAAGCCGATGGCAATGTACTTGACCTTCAGCACGGAAACGCCAACCGAGGAAGCTGCGTTCGGGTTTTCACCCACCGCGCGGATATTGAGGCCAAGGCTGGTCTTATACAGCAGGATGCTCGTGAGCAGGCAGAACAAAAACGCCAGCCACGTCAGCAGGTTGTGCCCCGAAAGGATGCCGCCGATAAACGGGATCTTGTCGATAAGCGGAATGTTGATGTTGGGAATGAGCAGATTGGAGTTGATCAGTCCTGTGGTCGAAGCCATCGCCGTGCCTTCGGTCAGATTGGTGATGACCTTACACAAAAACAGCGTACCGCCCGAGCCCATCATGTTGACTGCAATGCCGACGAGGGTGATATCCGTCTTGAGCTGGAATGCGAAGAAACCCATCAGCAGACTCATCAGAACGCCGATGGCCAGCGCGGCCAAAAGACCCCAGACCCAGCTGTGCGCATAATAGGAAATGAGCGAACCGGTCAGCGCCGAGAACATCATCAGACCTTCCAGACCGATGTTGCAGAACCCGGCCTTTTCCACGACGATGGCCGCCAGCGTGGCAAACAGGATCGGCGCGGAAATGCGGATGATGGAGAAGAAGAACTCCGGGGTCAGGAGCATTTTCAGAAAATTAAGCATGGCCGATGACTCCTTTCTCTGCTTCGAGCTGTTGCTTGGCAGCGAGTTCTTCCTGCGCGGTCTTGACGACAAGCTTCTGGCGATATTTGGACAGGAACTGTTCTGCCGCGAAGAACAGGAAGATAACGCCCTGGATGATGTCGATGAGCTGCGACGGAACGTTGGCGTAGGTGGCCATCAATTCACAGCCCTTCGTCAGATACGCCATAAAGAACGATGCAAACGGCACAAACCACGGGTTGTTGCCCGCGAGTATGGCGATGGTGATGCCTGTCCAGCCGTAGCCCGGCAGCGAACTCCACGAGAACGTGGGATAGCGTCCGAGCATTTCAATGCCGCCGCCCATACCGGCCAGGAAGCCGCCAAGCACCTGTGAAAGCACGATGACCGTTGAGACTTTCATGCCGGAGTATTTGGCAAAAGCCTGATTGATACCGATCATGCGGATGGTATAGCCCCAGCGGGTGTTGAACATGAACAGTCCCACCAGCACCACGCACACAATCGCCACGACAAAGCCCCACGAGAGCTTCGAACCATTGTCGATGAGCGGTGCGATCTTCGACGTTTCGAGAAATTCATACGTCTGAATCTGACCCTTGGTCTTGTCGGCCAGATGGGTGTTCATCAGATACTTAATGAGATACATGACAATGTAGTTGAGCATCAGCGAGCAGACCATTTCGCTGACATTGAGCTTGGTCTTCAAAATCGCCGGCAGCAGCATCATCAGCGCCACAGCCAGACCGCCGACCAGCACGCCCACGATGGGGTGGATAAACGACGCCATCGGCACATAGACCGCGATCATCGCCGTGGAGAACGCGCCGAGCATGATGCCGCCCTCAGAGCCGAGGTTAAACTGGTTGGCCGAGAACATGACGCAAACGGAAAGTCCCGTAAAGACGATGGGGATCATGGACGCGAAGATGTCGGTCAAGCGCTTGAAGTCAAACGAAGTACCGTTGCGCCCCATGCGGAACAGAGGGCCGATAAGCAGCTGCTTGAGCGCTTCACCGGTTGCGTCTAACTTCTGCGCAAAGCTGTTTCCGTTCGACGAGAGGAAGATGAGCAGCGTGGCCACCACAATGGCGATGAGGATCGCCAGCGCGCCGCGCGTCACAGAAAACAGTATCTGTCGTTTCTTAGTCATGGCAAACCCTCCGAATTTCTTCGCCGCTCTGGGCTTTCAGACCCAGCATATATTCGCCCATCACATCGTCCGTCAGCATCGAGGTGTCCTCAAAATACGCTGCGATCTTGCCGCCGTGCATCACGATGAGGCTGTCCGACAGCTCCATGACCTCTGCCAGATCGGCGGAGATGAGCAACACCGCAATGCCCGAGCGTGACAGCTCGACCAGCTTTTTGCGGATGAACTCCGTCGCGCCGACGTCAATGCCGCGCGTGGGCTGATCGGCGAGGATGAGAACCGGGTCACTGGAGAACTCACGCGCAACGACAACCTTCTGGATGTTGCCGCCCGAGAGCATCCCGACCTGCTGCTTGCGGGATTTGCACAAAACCGTGTAGTCCGCGATGAGCTGGTCGGCCTCTTCGTGCATGGCCTTCATGTTAAACAGCGGGCCGCGGTTGAGCCGCTTGTCGCCGCAGCGGTCGGAGATGAGGTTTTCTTCGATCGAAGCGCTTGCGGCAATACCGTAGAGCATTCGGTCTTCCGGTACGAGTGCGATGCCCTTGTCGCGCAGCTTCTGCTGCTGCAAACCCACAATATTCTCCTGCTGCACCGTGACCGTTCCGGCGTTCGGCTGCAAAAAGCCAAACAGGATGTCGACCAGCTCTTTCTGGCCGTTGCCTTCTACGCCCGCGATACCGAGAATCTCGCCCCGCCGCACGTCAAAGGAAATCTTGTCGAGCATTTTCTTGTGCCACTCGTTGACGTATTCCACGTCGCGCACCCGCAGCACCACGTCGGTCGGCTGCGCCTTGTCTTTTTGCACATTGAGGATAACGTCGCGCCCGACCATCAGACGCGAGATATCTTCCTTCGTCACGTCACACGTGTTGTACACGCCCATCGACCGGCCACCGCGCATGATCGTCAGCCGGTCGGTGATTTCCATGATCTCGTTGAGCTTGTGCGAGATGAACACGATGGTGTAGCCCTGTTCTTTGAGATTGCGCAGTTCTTTGAACAGCTCCACCGTCTCCTGCGTGGTCAAAACTGCCGTCGGCTCGTCCAGAATCAGGATCTTCGCGCCGCGCACGAGCGCTTTGAGGATTTCGACCTTCTGCTTCATACCGACCGGGATGTCCATGACCTTCGCTTCCGGTTCGACGTGTAGATTATACTTTTGTGCGTACTGCTTTGTGATCTCCACGGCCTTGGCGTGATCGATGAACAGACCCTTGCGTGGAGCCATGCCCAGCACCATATTCTCGGCTACGCTCAAACTCGGCACGAGCATAAAGTGCTGATGCACCATGCCGATACCGTGGCTGATGGCGACGGTCGGGGAGCTGAGCGTGAGTTTTTCACCGTTTACATAAATCTCGCCGCTTGTAGGCTGCTCCAGACCAAAGAGCATCTTCATCAGTGTGGATTTTCCTGCGCCGTTTTCACCCATCAGCGCGTGAATCTCGCCTTTTCGCAGGTTAAAATCCACACTCTGGTTGGCGGCAACGCCGTTGGGATACACCTTGGTGATCCCTTTCATCTGGACGACAAAGGTTTCGTCCGGACGGCCGGTTTTTTCGTCTGGCATACGATTTGTTCCTCCTGTTCTCTATTTCTGCGGCACAGGCAAAGCCGTTTGCCGGTCCCGCAGAGATAAACTGCTGCAAGAAAACGAACGGGGAGGAGGCTCAGGGAGCCTCCTCCCGGCTAAGGGTCAGATGAATGGATTGATGTGTAACGCAGCTTGCTTACGGACGCACGGACTCACGCAGCGCGACCAGATCGAAGTTCGCGTCGAACGCGGTGTCGACCTTGATCGAGCCGTCGCGGATACCGGCCTCGGCAGCCTCAACGGCAGCCTTAGTCTCGGCGGAAGCGTACTTGTCGAAGTTCTTGTCGGTCACGATGCCAACGCCGCCTTCGGCAAGACCGAGCTGGACTTCCTGACCCCAATAGGTCTTACCGGCATCCCACTGGTCGAAGATCCAGACGAGGGAGTTACCGATGTTCTTCAGACCCGAGGTCAGAGTCAGGGCGGCCAGATCGCTCGAGAACGTCAGCTCCTGGTCGGAGTCAACACCGATGAACCAGGCTTTGCCCGTCTCCAGAGCGGCCTCGGCTGCACCGTTGCCCGCGTTACCGGCAACGCCCCAGATGATGTCGCACTTGTTGTCGTTGATCATGGACAGGCCGTATTCCTTGGCGATAGCGGTGTCGACATAGTCGTTGGTGTAGCGGGTGTCGACCTTCACGTCGGCGTTGACGGACTGTGCGCCTTCGATGAAGCCGACGAGGAAGTCGTTGATGACCGGGGAATCCACGCCGCCGACGAAGCCGAGAACGGCGTCAGCATTGACGTTGTTCAGGCTGGTGTCAGTGGTCATGCAGGCGGCATACGTGCCGACCAGATAGCCCATGTCATTCTGCTTGTAGGTGATGTTGACAACGTTGGAGTTGTTGCCGGCATAGGTGTTGTCGTCGAAGATCAGATACAGCTGATCGGGATACTTCGTGGCAACTTCCTTGAGGTAGTCGGGCATCTGATACGTGCCGCAGATGACCAGATCATATTCGCCGGAAGCGGAAACGTCATACAGAGTCGAGAGCCACTTGGGCTGGTCTTCGTCCGTGCCGCCAAGCTCAATGGTCTTGCAGGTGATGCGGCCTGCGGCGACCAGCTGGTCAATACCGGCCTGTGCGGAGTCGAAGAAGGACTTGTCACCCAGGTTGCCGTTTACGATGTAAACAACATTTTTAACGTCCGATTGTTCGGCGGTCTCAGTCTTGGAAGCGCACGCAGCCAGACCGAGGACCATGATCGCTGCAAGCAGCAATGCGATGATCTTTTTCATGTTTGTTCCTCCATCATGTTTAAACTGTACAATTTCAGCCTGTAAAGCTGTAATCCTATTGTACAGGAATGATAACCGCCTGTCAATATCTGTACCAAGAAAAAGCCGAAACTGTCCATAATCAATTCCAAAGACCGGCAAAAGCCAGCAGCGGCAGAAGCTGGATTCGGGATTGCTTTTTTGCCGAAAGAATGGTACAATATTAGGATAGAGTACCTGTGGCCACCGCCGCGGGCGCAGCGCTGCGCGCTGCACAACACGAAAATGGTGAGGTATCCGCGTGTATCTGAAATCACTCGAGATTCAGGGCTTTAAATCCTTCCCGGACAGGACAGTCCTGCAATTCGGCAGCGACTGTACGGCCATCGTTGGCCCGAACGGAAGCGGAAAATCCAATATATCCGATGCCATCAGCTGGGTGCTTGGCGAACAGAGTACCCGCGCGCTGCGCGGCGCGAAGATGGAAGACGTGATCTTCGGCGGCACGGCCAAACGCAAGAGCGTTGGCTACGCAGAAGCCACGCTTGTTCTGGACAACGCCGACGGCACACTGCGCATCGAAACGCCGGAAGTTATGATAACCCGCCGGTATTTCCGCTCCGGCGAAAGTGAATACTATATCAATAAGCAGCTTGCGCGCCTGCGCGACATCAACGAGCTGTTCATGGACACCGGCCTTGGCCGCGAGGGCTACGCCAACATCGGCCAGGGGCGCATCGATGAGATCCTGGCGCTCAAATCCACCGACCGCCGCGAGATCTTTGAGGAAGCTGCCGGTATCTCCAAATACCGCCACCGTAAAGAAGAAACGCAGCGCCGTTTGGCCAATACCGAGGACAATCTTTTGCGCATCGGTGACAAAATTTCCGAGCTGGAGCTTCAGGTCGAGCCGCTGCGCGAACAGGCGCAAAAGGCGCAGAAGTATCTGCTTTTGCGCGACGAGCTGAAAGGGCTGGAGATCACCGTCTGGCTCGACAGTCTGCAAAAGATCGCCGAGACTGCGCGCAAAGCGCAGACGGACTATGCCTCTGCCGCGTTTATTCTCGCCCAGGCGCACGACGAGCTGACTGCGCTGTATGCCAGCGCCGACCAGCTGAGTTTGCAATATAACCAGCAGACGCTCCAGCTTGACCAGCAGCGCGAGCAGATCAGTCAGCACCAGACGCTGTTGCAGCAGACGCAGAATGATGGCACGCTGCTGCGCGCGCAGATCACACACCACGAAACCAACATCGCCCGCGTCCGGCAGGAGATCGACGACGAGCAAAACCGCAGCGGCGGTATTGCAGGACAGATCACAGCCGAGACGCAGAAGCTGACACAGGCCGCCGCCGCGCGTGAGGCGCTTGCGCAAAAGCTCGCCGACGCGCAGCGCGAAGCCGAGAGCCTGAACGACGAGCATGATGCGCTTTTGCAGTCGCAGACCGCCCTTAGCGCGCAGCAGACCCTTTTGCAGACGCAGGCGTCCGGCATTGCCACACAGATCGCATCCATGGAAGCGTCCATGGAAGAAGTGCTTTCCAGAAAACAGACACTGCTTGCCGACCGCAGCGCTGCCGAAGCGCGCCAACAGAGCGTCACCGCCCGACAGGCCGCCTGCAAAGACGCGCTTTCACAGGCGCAGGAACAGGTGCAAAGTGCCCAAAACACCATCGCCGGATATGAACTGCGCCTGAAAATGCGGCAGGAAAAGCACCAGTCTGTGCAAAAACAGTGCAGCAGTGTCCAGGTGCAGCTCGATACGCTCTCGTCCAAGATCCGAATGCTGCAAGAGCTGGAGCGGGACTACGAAGGTTTCTCGCGCGCCGTGCGTCTGGTCATGCAGGAAGCCGATGCCGGCCACTTGCGCGGCATCCACGGCCCGCTGTCCAAGCTCATCCGCGTTGAAGACCGCTACACCACAGCCATCGAAACCGCGCTTGGCGCTGCCATGCAAAACATCGTCGTCAGCACGGAAAACGACGGCAAAGAGGCCATCCGGCTGCTAAAGCGCCGCGAGGCCGGCCGCGCCACCTTCCTTCCGCTTTCTACCATTCGCCCGCAGACGCTGACGCAGGACACCTGCCGCACCCAGCCGGGCTTTATCGGCATCGCCTCGCAGCTCGTCACGTGCGACGCGCAGTACCGTGATATCGTCGAAAACACCCTTGGCCGCACCGTCATCTGCGACGAGCTGGATCATGCTGTGCGTATGGCGCGCGCGTGTGACAACCGTGTGCGCATCGTCACGCTCGACGGTCAGGTGATGAACCCCGGCGGCAGCATGACCGGCGGCTCTGCGGCCAAGAGTGCGGGCGTTCTCACGCGCGCGAACACCCTGCAAAAGCTCGCGCAGGAAGAAAAGACCCTCGCCGCTTCGGCGGCGTCGCTCAAAGAGCAGACCGCGCAGGCTGCCTCGGCTGCTGCGAAGACCGAGTTTGAGCTGGGCGCGATTCGTGGAACACTCCGCGAAGCCGAAGACGAAGTGTTGCGCCGCACCGAAGAACTCAAACAGGCGCAGCTTCTCAGCCAGACCATTGCAGACACGCTTGCAAGTCTGGAAAAAGAGCTATCCTACCTTGCCACGCGCTCCGACGGCGGCGAAGGAACACTTGCTGCGCTCAAACAGCAGCACCGCCAGCTTTCCGACCAGCAGACGGCACTCGCGGCGCAGCTTGCCGCCGTGCAGCAGCAGCAAAGCGCGCTGGCCGCGCGCCAGACGGCGCACAGTGAGCAGCTGACCGAGCTGCGGATGCAAAGCGCCTCGCTCGAAGCCGAGCGCACTGCTTCGGAAAATACCATCGCGCAGCTGCAAGCGCTGCAGCTGGCCATGCAGGGCGACCTCACGCAAAAGACGCAGCTGATTTCCGACTATCAATCTCAGATCGACCAGCTGCACCAGCAAATTGCGCAGTCCGACGAGACGGTTCGGACGCTCCAGGCCGAGCTGGAACAGAGCCGGCAGACGCTCAAAGCCGCCGTCGAGACGCGCACCGCGTTGGAAGCGCGCCGTAACCAGACCGAAAAGCTCGCGCAGGAGAAAAACCAGTCCATTGTCCAGCTTGAACGCGAAACGGCTCGTCTGGAGCAGAAAAAAGCCACCAGCGAACTCGAAGAAAAGCAGCTTCTCGATAAACTCTGGGAGACTTACGAACTGACGCCCGGCACGGCCGAGCAACACAAAGCCACCGTCGAGAGCATTCCCGCTGCCAACCGCCGCATTGCCGAGGTTCGCCGGAAGATTTCCGCGCTTGGTACGCCCAACCTTGGCGCGATCGACGAATACGAACGCGTTTCCGAGCGTTATACCTACCTCACCGAGCAGCGCGACGATGTCCTGCACGCTAAAGCGGAGCTGGAAAACATCGTCTCGTCCATCACCACCGAGATGACCGGGATCTTCGTGCGCGAGTTTGCCCGCATCAACGACTACTTCGGCCAGACCTTCACCGAGATGTTCGGCGGCGGGAAAGCCTCGCTCGTACTCGAAGACCCGGCCGCGCCGCTTGAATGCGGCATTGAAATTCGCGTCCAGCCGCCCGGCAAGCAGCTCAAGACCATCACGCTGCTGTCCGGAGGAGAAAAGGCGTTCGTTGCCATCGCGTTGTATTTCGCTATTTTAAAGGTACGCCCCACGCCGTTTTGTATGCTCGATGAGATCGACGCGGCGCTCGACGACCGCAATGTCGAACGGTTTGCGGGCTATTTGCACACACTCAGCAGCAAAACGCAGTTCATCGTCATCACCCACCGCCGGGGCACAATGGAGGCTGCGGACGTCCTCTACGGTGTCACCATGCAGGAGCAGGGCGTGTCGAAAATTCTCCGCCTGAGCCTGGACGAGCTGGCCAAACAGCTTGGCATTACCGCCTGACGCATCCACATCAATCAGAAAGGGTCAACAGAACAATGGGATTTTTTGAAAAACTCAAACAGGGACTGAGCAAGACCGCCAGCTCCATCAGCAGCGCCTTCACCGCCAGTGAGCTTGACGATGACTTCTACGACGAACTCGAAGAGAGCCTCATCGTCAGTGACCTTGGCATGGACACGACTGAGGTCTTGATGCAGCTGCTTCGCCAGAGCATCAAAGATCAGCACATCAAGACCGTCGACGAGGCCAAGCTTGCCTTGCGCCAGATCATCTGCCAGATGCTCAGCGTGGGGGATACGTCGCTGCGGCTCGAGACAAAGCCGTCGGTGATTCTGGTCATCGGGGTCAACGGAGTCGGCAAGACCACCACCATCGGCAAACTTGCCCACCAGTTGAGCGCGCAGGGCAAAAAAGTCCTGCTGTGCGCGGGTGATACCTTCCGCGCAGCTGCCGCTGACCAGCTTACGATCTGGGCGCAGCGTGCCCGCTGCGACATCATCCGCCAGCACGAGGGCGCAGACCCTGCTTCCGTTGTCTATGACGCCATTTCCGCAGCCAAGGCGCGCGGCAGTGACGTTGTCATCTGCGATACCGCCGGGCGGCTTCACAACAAGCAGAATCTCATGAACGAGCTGGGCAAGATTGCCCGCATCCTCGACCGGGAGCTGCCGCAGGCCGACAAAGAAGTCCTGCTTGTGCTTGACGCGACCACCGGCCAAAACGGTCTGCTGCAAGCCAAACAGTTCCAGCAGTGCGCCGGTGTGACCGGCCTTGTCCTGACCAAGCTCGACGGCACAGCCAAGGGCGGCGTGGTCATCGCCGTGGCGCAGACCATGCACATTCCCGTCAAATACATCGGTGTGGGTGAGCAGATCGACGATCTGATGCCCTTCGATGCCGAAAGTTTTGCGGAGGCACTCGTATGAAAGTCATCCTTGCCAGCAAGAATCAGCACAAATTGCAGGAGCTTTCGGCCATTTTATCCGGCCTTGGCTTTGAGATCGCATTGGAGTCGGACTACGGTCTGGACATCGAGGTCGACGAGACGGGTACAACCTTTGAAGAAAACTCCCTGTTAAAGGCCGAGGCTGTCCTGCGCGCGAGCGGGATGCCCGTTCTGGCCGATGACTCCGGGCTGATGGTCGATGCGCTCGACGGCGCGCCGGGCGTGTATTCCGCGCGCTACGGCAACAAAGCATCCGACGCTGAACGCATTGATTACTTATTGCAGCAGCTTGGCAATACCTCCACGGCGCAGCGCACGGCGAAGTTCGTCTGCGTCATCACCTGCCTGTGGCCGGACGGCCGCCGCATCGTCGCGCGCGGCGAGTGTCCGGGGCGTATTCTGAGTGCGCCGCAGGGCACGGGCGGCTTTGGCTATGACCCGGTGTTCTACCTGCCCGAGCTGGGGCAGACCTATGCCGAGCTTTCCGCGCAGGAAAAGAACGCGCGCTCGCACCGTGCGCGGGCGCTTCAGGAATTTTGCAGGATCTATCGAGAGGAAATGGAACATGATAACAAGTAAACAGCGCGCAGACCTGCGCGCACAGGCCAACACGCTCGAAACCACGCTCATCGTCGGCAAGGGCGGCGTATCCGACACTCTGCTGGACGAAGCGGACAAGCTGCTTGACTGCCACGAACTCATCAAAGGCCGCGTTCTGGAGACGTCCGGCCTGAGTGCGCGCGAAGCCTCGGACAGCATCTGTCAGGCGCTCGGCGCTGAGGGCATTGCCTGCGTCGGCACGAAATTTGTCCTCTGGCGCAAATCGGAAAAGCAGCCGCAGGAGAAAAAACCTGCCGCTGCGAAAGCACCCGTGAAAAAGAAACCGTCCGGTAAGGCCAACCCCGTCAAGGCGGGCATCCGTGCCCGCAAACAGGCCGCCGAACAGCAGCGCAAACAGCGCAAACAGTATTTCCGTGAAAAGGCGGTCGCAGCTTCCATTGAGCGCAGCCGCCAGCAGAAAGAAAACCGGAACTGACAGCCTGTTTTCAGGCGGAGGAAACGCAAATGGCGAGGATCGGCATTTACGGCGGTACGTTCAACCCGCCGCATCTGGGACACGTGCTTGCTGCCAAACAGGCCAAGCAGCTGCTCCGGCTCGATACGGTTGTGTTCATCCCGGCTGCGATGCCGCCGCACAAGCTTGTGGCGGACGATACGCCGGACGCACCCACGCGCCTTGCGCTGACGCAGCTGGCTGTCTGTGGCGAACCGGGTTTTTGTGTCAGTGATATCGAGCTTGCGCGCGGCGGCGTGAGCTATACCGTGGATACCCTGCGCCAACTGCGGGCAGACTATCCCGAAGATGAACTGTTTTTGCTGATGGGAACGGATATGTTCCTCTCGTTTTTCCACTGGCGTGAGCCGCAGCAGATCGCGGCGCTTGCCCGTCCGGTCTGCATGGCGCGCCGACGCGCCGACGCGGCCTTGTCCGCACAGCTGCAAGAACAGGCCAACGCGCTGCGCGCGGCCTACGGCTGCGAAGCGCTCGTGTTGCAAAACGACTGCATCGAAGTTTCTTCAACGCAGGTGCGAAGAGCGTTGTTCTTTGGCCTGGCTGCGGAGTTTTTGCATCCGGCCGTTCTGGAAATGATTTTGCAACGCGGCCTGTACGGCTGTGGCCGCGACTACCGCGCGCTGCCTTATGACACGCTGCAACGTGTGAGCCTGCGCCTACACGACGAAAAGCGCCGCGCCCACGCGCAGGGCGTGTCCGATACGGCGGTGCAGCTGGCCGCGCGCTACGGTGCGGATGGACTCGACGCGGCGCGTGCGGGCATCCTGCACGATATCACCAAGGCGCTCACGCCGGTGCAGCAGCGCGCACTCGTGAAAAGCTGGAAACTGCCGGTCACGCCCTTTGAACTGGAACAGGCCAAGCTCCTGCACGCGAAGACCGGCGCGGCCACCGCACAGCGTATCTTCGGGGAGAATGAAGCCGTTGTGCGTGCCATCGAATACCACACCACCGGCCGCGCGGACATGACGCTGCTGGAAAAAATCATCTACATTGCCGATTACATGGAGCCGAACCGCGCCTTTCCGGGCGTGGAGCGGCTGCGTGAAGCCGTCTGGCGCGATCTGGACGAAGGTGTGCTGCTGGGCATCGAAATGACACTTGCCCAGCTGCGCGAAAAAGGGCAGCCGCCCTGTACGGATTCCATCGCGGCCAGCACATGGCTTTGTGCGCAGAAAAAAGGGGAGCCGGGATGAAACTGTTTGGAAATCGCCGCCGCGCGGCCTACGCACCGAAGCGGACACAGCGCCGGCATGGGGTGCGCGTAGCGCTCATTGCGCTCGTGGTCGTGGCGCTGCTGGCAGGCGGCGTTTTTGCCGGATGGAAGCTGCTCGTTCGCCCGGTGCAGCGCCCTACAGTCAGCGCCGCGCCTGCGCCGCAGCCGGAAAAGCCCGTCGCACCCGCCGAACAGCCAAAGTCCGAGCCGGTCGCACCGCAGCCGCAGCTCGAAAACGAGCAGACGCAGCAGCACCAGCCGGAACCAACGCTCCCGACCGAACAGCCCGGCGCGCTGCAAGAAGGCGTTTATAACATCCTCATCTGCGGCACGGACGGCGACGGTCTGCGCACCGATACCATCCTCATCGCCCATCTGGACGCGAACGAACACACCGTTGCGCTGCTGTCCATTCCACGCGATACACCCGTGCAGACCGGCAGCGGCCTGATGAAGATCAACGCCGTCTACAACGGCGGCGAACACGAAGGGATGCAGCGGCTTTCCACGCGCCTGCGCGCCCTGCTGGGTTTCCCGGTCGACGGTTACGTGCTGGTCGACCTGGAAGCGTTCAAGCAGACGGTCGACCTGGTCGGCGGGGTCGAGTTCGACGTACCGCAGGATATGCACTACGACGACGAGACACAGGGGCTGCACATCCATCTCAACAAGGGTTTGCAGCACCTGGACGGCGAACAGGCCATGGGTCTTGTCCGCTACCGCAAGGGCTATGCCTCGCAGGACATCCAGCGCACACAGGTGCAGCAGCAGTTTTTGCGCGCGCTTGCCAAGCAGTGCCTGTCCGTTGCCAACCTCACCAAGCTCAAAGATTTTGCCGATGTTTTCTCCACTTACGTGCTGACCGATCTGTCCGTCGGCAATATGCTCTGGTTCGGCAAAGAGCTGATGCAGTGCGATTTTGACCGGATGCAGACGTTCACCGCCGAAGGTGAGGGTGTGATGGTCAACGGCCTGTCCTATTACGCCCTGTATGCCGGCCGGCTGTGCGAGATCGTCAACTCTGCTTTTAACCCCTACGACACGCCCCGGAATACACAGGAACTCACCGTCATCTCGCCCACCGTGGCCTTAAGCTACCAGACCCCCGAACCCGAACCCGAACCTGACCCCAGCCTTGAACCCGACCCCGAACCAACACCCGAACCCACGCCAGACCTGCCGGAGGAGCCGCCCGCCGAAGAAGACCTCTGGCAGACCACAAACTAGAAAGGAAGAAAACTATGCTCAGTGCAAAGGAAGTCGCCGCCTGCGCGGCCAGAGCGCTCAACACCAAAATGGGAGAGGATCTCCGTCTCATCGGCATCACCGACATTTCGACGCTTGCCGACTATTTCCTCATCTGCACCGCCACCAGTTCCACCCACGTCAAGACCCTCTGCGACGGTGTCGAAGAAGCGATGGATGCCATCGGCGAGCCGATGCTCTCGCGCGAGGGACATCGCGGCGGCACATGGGTGCTGATGGACTTCGGTTCGCTCGTTGTCCACGTCTTCACCGCCGAAGCGCGCCAGTTCTACGACCTTGAGCGCCTCTGGCAAGACGGCCATGCCGTTTCGCTTGCGCCGATTTTAGGCGAAAACGCTTGACAAATCGAGCAAAAGTACGTACAATAACCCGGTAACAGGCAAAGAAGGGGAATGCGCTGCACGATGCTTTCAGCGACCCGGCGGCTGGTGTGAGCCGGGAGCGTCAACCGGTCGTCTCTCACCCCGGAGCCGCCCGCCCGACTGATTCAGGGCTGGCCGTCTGACCGCGTTACAGGTCAAGAGGGTCGGTATAGCCGACCGAATCAGGGTGGTACCGCGTATATTACGCCCCTGACTGCTTTTGCGCAGTCAGGGGCGATGTTTTCAGGAGAATGCTATGAAATACGACTTTACAGCCATTGAAACCAAATGGCAGGCCAGATGGGAACAGGAAAAGCCCTACGCCGCCGTCACCGGCGGGGATAAGCCCAAGTTCTACGGCCTGATCGAATTTCCGTACCCGTCCGCAGCGGGACTGCACGTTGGGCATCCGCGCCCGTTCACTGCGATGGACATCATCTGCCGCAAAAAGCGGATGCAGGGCTACAACGTCCTCAACCCCATCGGCTTTGACGCGTTTGGCCTGCCGACGGAGAATTTTGCCATCAAGAACCACATCCATCCGGCCATCGTCACCAAAAAGAACATCGAGAACTTCACACGTCAGCTGAAGATGCTCGGCTACAGCTTTGACTGGGATCGTGTTGTCGACACGACCGACCCGAAGTATTACAAATGGACACAGTGGATCTTCCTGCAAATGTACAAGCACGGCCTGGCGTATAAAAGCACCATGCCCGTCAACTGGTGTACCAGCTGCAAATGCGTCCTGGCCAACGAAGAAGTCGTCGAGGGCGTTTGTGAGCGCTGCGGCGCGCCCGTTGTGCGCAAGGAAAAGAGCCAGTGGATGCTGCGCATCACCAAGTACGCCGACCGTCTGATCGACGATCTGGACGA
>CAYSTN010000042.1:0-18261 GCA_964434135.1 uncultured Oscillospiraceae bacterium | reverse complement strand
GACCTGCCCCTTATTCGCGCCCATGGCATATTTCAGGTTTTCAAGCTTGAAATTGTCCAGAGCGGCATTGATCGTGTCCATGTAGGTGTTGGATGCACCGGGGACGGTGACCTTGATTTCTTTGGTGACGGTGATGTAGCCATCTTTATCCGGATCCGAGTTGTTTTTGTTGAAGAAGAAGGTTGCCGTCAGCGTCACTTCGGTATCGTTCTCAGCAGGCGTGACGTTGCCGACATACGGTGTCAGAGATTCGCCGCCGGACAGAGAAATGACATCCTCGTCGCTCGACTCCCATTCGATGCTCATCCAGCCATAGTTTGTCAGCTGCTTCACCAGAGAGAGGACTTTGGTGACGCTGGTGCTTTCGGTGTTCTCTCCCTTGATGGTGTCGAAGGTCAGTGTATCT
This sequence comes from uncultured Oscillospiraceae bacterium, assembly GCA_964434135.1. Taxonomy (GTDB): domain Bacteria; phylum Bacillota; class Clostridia; order Oscillospirales; family Oscillospiraceae; genus CAG-170. The sequence goes on along the minus strand of CAYSTN010000042.1, from coordinate 17,855 downwards.
ACTCCCGTCTGCATGGCGGCTTTAACCTTCACCTGATCCCACGGGATGGCAACCACACACTCATCCGTCGTGACGCTTGCGCCGCTGGCCGTAGAGAGCTTGAACTGCACCTTGCTCACGGTCGCGTCGCCGTTGGCCGCGCCCATCTTTGCCGGGTCTTCATAATAATACGTGACTGCGCCGTCGGCGGCGATCAGGGTTTGCGAGCCGTAAATCGTCTGACCGGCGTTTTCCAGCGCGACCGTGATCTGCTCTGCCGTCAGGCCGGATACGCCAGCTGCGGTGATGGCCGCAGAGAGCTTGGCCTGTACGGCAGAATTCACGTTGGGCGCGGTGGCCTGGTAGGCCACGCGGAAGCTCGTGCCGAGCTTGGCCTTGATGGCTTCAAGCGCGGTCTGATCGGCGCTGGCCTGCGTCTTGACAACGAGCGTGAAGGTCTTGGTGTCGGTGACCGAGCCTTTTTGGATGGTTGCGGTCAGGGTGACGGTGGTGTCGTTATCAGTGGGCAGCGTGACCACGCCGGTGGTGGCAATGAGGCTCGGGTGGGAGCTTTCCCACGAAATGCTCGTGCCGTTTGTACCGGTGGTGGGCAGCGTCAGCGTCATTGCAGCGGTGATGGTCGACGGTTCGACACGCAGCGCTGCCTTGGCCGCGGCAACGTCCTGCTCGTCCTGCGAGACGGTGGGCGCTGTGCCGCCCTGCCAGCTGAGGATGGGATAGCCGTCGTTGATAGGCGACGAGTCCATGTTGAAGGCTTTCGCGGTGGGGCTGAGGGCGATGGCGAACGAGTCGAGCTTCATTTCGCTGACCGTCTTCTTGCCGCCGGTGGCAGCCGGGTTGCCGACTGCTTCGTCCGTGTGAGAGCCCTTGTCGTAGGTGTAGCAGCCCGCAAGGAAGTAGCAGTTGCTCACGCTGGCGGAGTTTTTCAATTCACCGGCTACTGCGCCGCAGTAGGGGTTTTCAGCCGAGCCGACAACGGTGATCGTGCCGACGTTGTAGCTGTTGGTGATGGTGGCTGCTGCTTTTTCTGCTACGCCGACGAGGCCGCCCGCGCGGTGCGCGGCTTTGACCGTGCCGGTGTTATAGCAGTGCGTCAGGGCTGCTTCGTTCAGATAGCCGACGATGCCGCCGACTGCCGCGCTGCCGTAGGAATCCGAGGTGGCGCTGACTGCGCCGGTGTTGTAGCACTGCTCGACCGGAGCGTAGCACATACCGGCGATGCCGCCGACAGAGGCCATAGTAGAATCGGAGAAACCGCTGTAGCTTGAGGTGATCGCGCCGTGGTTGACGCACTTTTTGATCGAATTGACCGAGCCGTCTTTATAATAGAGAACACCGACGATGCCGCCGACGCGCTGGCCGGTTGCGGTGATGTCCATGTAGCTGACGCAGTTTTCAAACGAGCCGTAAGACGCGTTGCAAACGCCGCCGACGTTGCTTTCACCGAAGTTGCTGCCGTAGACCGTCAGGTTCTTGACCATGCTACCGGTGCCGTTATACGCGAACAGCGCAGCGTTCAGGCCGCGAATGGCCTTGCCGTTGCCGTCGAACGTACCGGCGTACTGGTTGCTGTACGAACCGATGGGAGTCCAGGTGTTGGTGTTGCTGTTGTAGTTTACATAAATATTTGCGGTCAGCCTGGCGTTGTAGTCTGTATGCCCTTCGTTGACCTGCGCGGCAAACCAGGCAAGCTCGGCTGCGGTGCTGATCTCGTACACACCTTCTGTGGGCGTGACGGGAGTGGTCGTTGTGCCGTCCCAGGTCTTGTTCGTCTCAAGGGTGACGGAGACTGGGAGATCTGCACCGTTGACGGTGAAGTTGTCTTCGACCTTGTAGTAGATCGGATCGTCCACGACATATGAATATGTGCCGTTCGGCAGCGTGTAGACCGTGCCGCCGGTGGTATTCGGGTCGACCGTCTCGCCGTCATGCTTGACGGTGACGCTGCTCGGCGTGACGGACGCATTCGTTTCATCCTTGAACGTCAGCGTGACCGTGTAGGTCGCCGCGCCGGTGAGGGTGATCGAGTCGAGGGTCACAGCCGCGTCGCTGACCGTGAAGCTGCCGCTGGCGGCGTCGAAGCCCAGCTTCGTCACGGTGTAGGTGTAGCTGCCGTTGGGCAGGCTGTAGACGTTCGCGTCGTCTTCCGTGGGCAAGACCGTCTCGTCTTCGGCATTTTTGACCGTGATCTTTGCGCCGGCAGGCTGCACGTTGAACGTGACGGCATACGTAAGAACGGAAAGTTCCACGGAAATGAGCTGGCTTGCGTCCGAAACGGTGAGCGAGCCGGTCTGCGAGGTATAGTTCTCGCAGGAGACGGTGTAGGAATATGCACCGTTATCCAGCACATACACGCCCGTCTCGCCTGTTACGGCGGTCTGGCCGGTCACGGTGACGGACGCGCCGGACGGCGTAAGGTCAAACGCGACAACGCTCCTGGCCGCTGCATTCTGCCAGCGAAGAACCGGTGCAGCCGTACCGGCAACGCTTGCAAACGCGCCGCCAAGCCGGGCAATGAGACGCTTGGAAGCAAGCTGGTCAGCCGTGACGGAAGTCGTCTCGTCTGCGTCGGTGCTGTTCGCGCCGATGCCCTGGGTGCAGGTACCCGCAAGGAAGTAGCTGCGTTCGACTGTCTTGTCGGTATCACCGGATGTCTTTGTGCCGATGATCGCGCCGACAGTCAACTTTGTTGTATCCGTCGAGCAAACGTTGCCGGTATTCAGACAGCCCGTCACGAACGCGCCATATTGATGCTTATTCAGTTTGCCGACAACGCCCCCAACGTTGCCGTTGCTGCCGGTCACGGTCGCGTCGTTGTAGCAGTTGGTAATGACCGTGTTGGCAAAGCCTGCAATGCCGCCAACGTCCGAACTTGTGCCGGAAACTGCGCCATGATTATAGCAGGCCGTCACGGGAATCATGGCATGGCCGACAATTCCACCGACCATTGAGCAAACAGACACTGCACCAGTGTTTTCACAGTTCGTGACACCGATGCCGGAGCTGGCCTGACCGACCACGCCGCCGACATAGCGTCCCTTGCTGCCGAGCGTAATGCTACCTTCGTTTCGGCAAGCCGTGACCGTCGCGGTCTTATCCGTCGAGTTGGTCATGTATCCGACCACGCCGCCGACGCTGTACCCGTCCGTGCAGCTTTCGTGCAGGGTGATGGTCATTTTGTTGACACAGTTCGATACCGTGCCGCCCGCAAGGACAGCGACAATGCCGCCGGAATACTTGACGGCTGCCATCGTCCCGTTCACGGTCAGGTCTTTGACCGTGCCGCCTTTGGCAACGCTGCCAAACAGGCCCGCGCCCACAAGCTCGGGTTTGCCGTAAGAGGTGACCGACTCTGCGATCGGTTTCAGGCCGGAGATTGTCTTGCTGTTGCCGTCAAATGTGCCGGTGTAGCCCGTTTTCGTGGTAGCAGTCGCAGATGCAGTCAGCGCCGCAATCGCTTTCCAGTCGTGGCCGTCGAGGTCGATGTTGTCCATCAGCTTGGCACTCAGGCCATACTTTGTAGCAGAACTGTTGACCTCGTCGCGGAACCACGCCAGCTCATAGCCGTTATAGATGAGATAGACGTTATTCGCCTCGTCCAGCTGCGGCTCGATGGCCGTTTTGCCGTCCCACTTGCTGCTGTAGTGCAGTGTCAGGGCTTGGGTGTGGCCGTCCGCTGTGAGTGTGAAGCTGCCCGTCTGCGTCTGGAAGGTCGTAGCCTTGACGGTATAGGTGTATTCACCCAGCGGGAGCGTTTTTGCTACGCCAGTTTCAAGCGTCTGCGTCGTCTTGCCGTCGGCCATGGTCAGGATGATCTGCGGGTCACCTTCGTAGAAGGTCTTACCATCCCCCGCGCTGACGGTGAAGGTCACGCTGCCGCTGCTGATGGTGAAGTTCTGGGACGCGGTCGCAGCCGTGGAATCCATATAGTGATCCCCGTCACCAAGCGCCGTGACGCTGAGGGTGTAGCTGCCGCTGCCGCCAAGGTCGATGATGGTCGTAAAGTCCTTGCTTGTGGCCGTCAGCGTGTCGTTAAAGAGCGTGGTTTCGCCCTTTGTCAGCACGAGCTGATAGCCCTGCGCGTTCGAAACCGTCGTCCAGCTGGCAGTCTTATCGCTCCACGTGATGGTAGGCGCGGTGAGCTGCGCCGGGATGACCTTTTCGTTGCCGGGTGCGGCCGTCAGAAATGGGAAGCCCGCGTTGATGAGGCCGTCGGTAGCAGAATAGAGTGCGAACTGGCTGCCAAGGCTCGTCAGGATATCATTCGACTTCAGCTCGGCAAGGGTTTTGGCCGTGCCACCGGTCTTTACCGTCTTGCCGTTGACCGTACTCGACGAGCAGTAGAACGTGTTGGCCGCCGTGGGGGTGACAGACTTGCCGCCCAGCGCACCGCACGTGCCGTCTTCCGCCGTGGCAGTGACATCCACGACTGCGTAGGCGTTTTTCAGCGTAATCGAGCCATAAGAATAGTCGAGTCCGCCAATGAGGCCGCCTGCATAATCGGCTGCCTGCACCGTGCCACGGGCAAATACGTTGGAAACACTGTAATAAGAACTTGTGCAGCCCAGCACACCGCCCGCATACTTGCCGCTGGCCGTGACGTTTACACGTGTGGCATAGCAGTTCTCAACAGCTTGGCTGGTCTTGCCGACCACGCCGCCGACGTTGTCTTTGCCGCTGACGCTCACGCCCTGCACGGCGCACTGGGTCAGCTTCTTGTTTGTCTCGCCGACGAGGCCGCCGACGCTGCTGTACGACGCAGCAGTCACGGTGCTGTTTTTGACCAGACAGTTTTCAAGCGTACCGTTACAATAGCCAACCAGCGCGCCGACATAGCTGCGACTGCCGCTTGCGCTGATGGCGGCGTTGGTCAGCGTCAGATTCTTGACCGAACCGCTCACGCGGCCAAACAGACCGATGTTGCTTGCGTCTGTTCCGGTCACGGACAGGTTCTTGATGGTATGGCCGTTGCCGTCGAACTGTCCCGCAAAGGGATAGCTGGAGCTGTTGCCAATGGGCGTAAACGGCTTGTTGTCGAGGTCAATGTCTGCCGTCAGCAGGATATAGGTCGACGATTTGATCGACGAACCGCTCCGATTGACTTCCTGCGCCAGATAGGCCAGCTGTTCAGCCGTCTCGATCTCGTAGGGCTTTTCCTGTGTGCCTTCGCCGTCGGCAAAGCCGGTGGCAACGCTGCCGTCCCACGGCGTAAGCGCCGTCAAAGTGACAGCGATCGTCTGCGCTCCATCGGTGATGGTGACTTCGCCCTTGACGGTCTTGAAGCCAGCCTTTTTGATGGTATAGCTGTAAGTCTCGGGGACGAGATTGTATATGCCGGTGCTGGTGGGGGTCTGGATACCGCCGTCGGCGTGGGTCACGGTAATACTCGCGTCTTCCGGCAGGCCGGTGAAAGTCAGCTGGTAGTTTGTTTTCTGCGTCAGAGTGACAGACTGTGCGGTAAGGCCGGTGGATTTTGCGACGGTGACCGTATCGGTTGCGTCGTTGTAGCCAAAGGCCGCAGCCGTGTAGGTATAGCTGCCCATCGGGAGCGAATAGACCACCTTGCCGGTTTCGTCCAGTGCAGTCTTGGGCGTGATCGCCGCTGCTTCCTCCATGTCCGCTTCTTTCAGCGTAAACGAAGCGTCGGCCGGGGTGAGGTTAAACTGCACGTCGTACTGCTTCTTTTCCAGCGTGACGGTGCGCGTGATATCGGACGTTGCCAGACTGAACGTGCCGCTCTGCGATTCAAAATCGTCCTCTGCCACCGCATTGCACACGACAGACCAGGCATACTCGCCCTTGGCAAGGTTGGAGAAGGTATACGAAGCCGTGCCCGCTGTCTCATCGATGGCTGGAGTGGGATTCGTCTGGCCGGTAACCGTTACGACCGCGTTGGCAGGCTTGACCGTCAGCGTGATGGAGAAAGTCGCGGACGGGTTTTCCCATTTGAGCCGCGGCGTCGTGTCCGTATCCTCAAACGCGCCGCCAAGACTGGCCGCGAGGGTCTTAAACTCTGTGGCGGTCTTGGATGTGCCCTTGGTGTCGGTCGCGCCGCAGCTATCGAGGTAGTAGCAGTTGGTGACGGTTGCACTGCCGTTGCCGATCAGCGCTTTTTTACTACTCGGCACAGAACCGGTGCTATAAGAGTTTTTCACCGTACCGTAAGCATTGCCAACAAGGCCGCCGGTATAGTAGGCCTGATCGACCTGGCCGTGGTTGTAGCAGCTGTCGACGGTCGAAGACGAACCGTAATTGTGCCCAACGATGCCGCCGAGGTAGGCATAGTTTGTCGAGCTGTGGCCGCGGATGATGTGGGCTTTGTTGTAGCAGACCGAGACAAGGCCGTTTGTATCGTTTTTGCCGACGATGCCGCCTACACCCTGATCTTTCGCTGTGTTCTGCTCAACATCGGCGCTCTCGTTGGCGCAGCCGCTGACCGTCCCTTTGTTGAACCCCGCGATGCCGCCGACAACAAAGCCGCCGGAGACTTTGGACGAGACAAGCTTCACACTGGTGATGCTGCCCTCGTTCGACGCGGCAACAAGACCGGCATAGGCATCGGAGCTTTTTGTACTCTTGACGCTTGCGTTCTCGATGGTGAGGTTGGTGACCTCGCCTCCCGCGCCGATGTAGCCGAACAGGCCGACGGCTGCGTCCGTGCCGGTCTGATACAGGCCGCTGATGGTGTGGCCGCCGCCGTTCAGGCTGCCGGTAAAGGGCGAGGACGACGTGCCGATGCTCGTCCACACGTTGGTCATTTCATCCGCGTCATTGAGGATGATGTCCGCAGTCAGGACACCCCTGGCCGCAGGTTCGCCGCCGTTGACCAGCGCGGCGAATTTCGCCAGCTGCGCGCCCGTGCCGATCTGGTAAACGTCGCCGCTCTTGGTCAGGCTCTCGGCCACGTCGCCTTCCCAGACATAGCTGACTTCCAGCGTGACGGAGACGGTCTGCTCCGTGCCGCTGACGGACAGGGGCTGGTTTTTGATCTTTTTGTAACCCTTGGCGCTGACGCTATAGGTATAGTTCCCTGCCGGAAGTTCATAGACCAGCGGAGTGCCGTCCTTCGGGCTCATCGTGGTGCTTTCGCTGTTGATGACCGTGACGGTCACGGCAGTATCAGCGGCTGCGCCGGTGATGGAGAACGTGACGGTGGTCTTGGCCGCGCTTTGCAGCGTGTCCTGCACGGGAAGGTCAGCACCGTTGACGGTGAACGTGACATCGGTCGCGCTCACATAGCCGAACAGCTCAGCGGTGTAGGTGTAAGTGCCATCAGGCAGGATCCACGTGTTCGCCGTTTCGGAAGCTGCGATTTGGGTTCCGTTCTGCTTGACGGTGATGGCTGCGCCCTCGGGCATTTTCGGGAAGGTGACGTTCCAGACCTTCGTCCAGACGGCGTAGAGGTCTGCGTCCGTCTCGCCGGGCGTGAAGGTCGCGCCGTCGAGATACTCGACTGCACCGGTTTGCGACATAGCCCAGCCGTCAAAGCGATAGCCCTCTCGGGTGAAGGTGTTGGCTGTGAGGGCAGTTGCGCCGAACAGCGCCTGCTGGCTCGTCGTATCCGTGCCGTCGTTGGCGTGGAAGGTGACGGTCTTCGGCAGCGTGACGGTGAAGTCTTTCAGCCAGACGCAGTCGGATTCTTTGTCTCCGCTGCTATCCTTGGAATACTCCAGACGAAGCGTATCACCCGCTTGCAGTTCGATGCTGTAGGTCTTGTAGTCGGTCATCGCACCGCTGAACTCTTTTTTAGCGTTAAAGACAGTTGGATCTATGATATTTTCGGAATTTTTCTGGATTCTCAAATAGTCATAGCCAGATTCGCTCGACGCCTTATAGGCAAAGCTGAGTTTGGCCGCCTTGCTGAACGTCAGCGTGAGGCCGGAGACGGAGCTTGCCTTGCCGCCGTTCGAGGAAACGAGAGCGTTTTCCGTAGCGTCGACCGTCATGGGGTAGGTTTCGTCGTTTGTGACCGTTGCCACGCCGGTGAGCGCCGTGAAGAAGTCCTTGAAGCCCGCGTTCAGATCGGTTGCCGTTTTGGTGACGGTCAGCTTGTACACGCACGGGTCGACGTTTTCCGCATAGCAGCCGTATTCTCCATTTGACATACTCGGCCAGTTCGGCGCGCCGACCACCACGGTCAGCACGTCACCGGGCTTGACTGTAAGCGTCGGGCTGTGGCCAAGCAGGCTGGTGTGGGTATACCAGGCCTCGGAACCCAGCGCTTTTGCCTCGTCGAGCGTCATTGCGCCCTGAAACACGCAGGCGAGGAAGTTTTTGTTCGTCGCGGTGGGCGTGAGGGTGATGGACTTACTTTCCACATCACCGATTACCAGTTCGTACTCCGACTTCGCCCCGGCGAACGTCGGGTTCAGCGTCGCGCCGGTGACGGTGAGACTCGCGAGCTTTTTGTCGCTGGAATTGTAGACACTTCCAACGTCAGGTCCATATGTAACTGTGTAGACACCCCGGATAACATCGCCATTTTTGAGAGTACCGTTTTCGACGGTATACATATCGATGCCTTCCGCAGTGAACCAGTCGTTGAGTGTGAACATCCAGCCATTCTTCAATCCGTCGATGGCAGAGATATAGCCCGAGTCCGCACCGGTAACGGAGTGCCCTTCAAGCGCTTTGGCGATGGCAGTCATGGCGGTAGAGTTGCTGTAGATGTCGACCTCGACATTTACACGTTCTCCCGACCACTGCGTTGCGCCCTCTTCCCACGTGCCATAGCCGCCGCCCAGTGCGGGTAAGGCTGTGGTGTTTTCCACGATCACACGCACCTTGCCGACGGACACGCCCTGCGTGGTATCGCTGCCGGTCGGTGTAGTCGGGTCACTCGCCGGAACCGGTTCGTCACCCGTCGGCACGGATGTACCAACGACCGGGGTATCACCCGTCGGCACAGGTGTGCCGTTCGTCGGTACGGGTGCGTCGTTCGTCGGCTCGTCGCTGCCCGGAACATCGTCGCTTGCGGGCTGATAGACGAGGGTGCGGGTCTGCTGCGTCTCGGACGCTTCGATGCAAAGCGTATGGCTGCCGCTTTCCAGCGTCAGCGTATACGCCGTCCAGCCGTCCTCATCCACCTCGCCGGTGAGCGGCTGTTCGTCCAGTGTTGCCGTATGCGCAGTCGGCTCGTCACCGAGAAGCGCACGCACACGAAGCGCAAGCGTTTCGCTCTGCGCCTGATAGACGTTGTCTGTCATGGATGCGTCCAGACTCGTCTCGATGCAGACGCTCTGGTCGGTCGGCAGCTGCGTATCGTCGGCCTGCGCCGCCAGAACCTGTCCGGGCAGCGCGCCGATGAGCAGCGCCAGTGCCAAGATCAGACTTAACACTCTTTTTTTCATGCTGTTTTCTCCTTTTTCTTATGATTGTATGGTCGTATATCCAGCCGTTTGGCCTATACGCAAAAAAGCCGCCTGAACAATTCAGGCGGCAAAAAGTGGGCAGCACGAAAAAAAGCGCACTGCTCCTATGGAATCAGCGCGCAAAAAATCGACATTGCAGGGAGAGCTCGTCCTGAAATGTATCTCATCCTTCAAGTGCGGCAGCATCAATGACCCTGTCCTGCACCCTGACAGCAATTCTTCTGACTTGCAATCTGGAAAACAAAAACGTCTTCCGCGTCCGTTTCCTACCTTCTCACAGGGGTTGATCCCCTGCAATGGCTACCTTTCGGTCACGCAGCAAATGCTGCTTTGGAACGGCCTCTTGCTCACAGCTCCGGTCGAGTGGATTGGTTACCTTTCCTTTTTCATCACAGACTGTCCGCCGGACAACCTACGATTACACGTCTCGGATGATGCGGTATGCAATTGTATGGCGGTGCAGCGCCGCAAAGCAGAACTACACCACGTTCATTATAGCGCCGCAGCGCAAATTGTCAAGTCCGGGCGAAGAAATTGTTTTCCGCTGGGACGCTCCAGGCCGCGTGGCATATTCTGGTTCTGCTGTGCATTCGTCTGTGCGTTTCATACAAGATTCTGGTAATAATCATGAATATTTTGTGACTTTATCCGCCCAAAGTCTTGACGAAGTAAAAAAATTATGCTACTGTGTTAAAAACCTGTTCAATATTGAAACGAAGGGAAACCAGCTTTCTGTAGAGGTTTGGTTTCCTTATGTTTTTATTGGGTGAAAACATTGCAAAAAGGAGATGGCGTGATGGAAGTTCAACTTCAGGAACTGATCGAGCAAATCAAACGAAACGGTGTGGATGCCGCCGAAGCCGAGGCGGCATCGATCTTGCAGGCCGCGAATGAAAAGGCCGCGCAGATTGTTTCCGATGCCGAAAAACAGGCCGATCAGCTTCTGCAATCTGCCAAAGCCGAAAACGAGCGCATGGTGCGCGCAAGCGAAGATGCCATCCGGCAGGCCGGAAGAAACCTGATGCTCTCGTTCCGGCAGAGCGTGGCAAAGGAGCTGGACGTGATCGTTGGTGAAGCAGTCTCGGCGGCGTATTGCTCGGACGCACTCGTGCAGCTGATCGTTCAGGCCGTCGGCAGTTGGGCAAATCAGCCCGACACGGACGATCTGCGTGTGATGCTCTGTGCGGACGATCTGCAGCGGCTGGAACAGGCCATCGTCGCAGCGCTGAAAGAGAAACTGATCACGGGCGTTACGCTGCAGGCAGCCGACGGTTTAAACGGCGGCTTCCGCATTTCGGTGCGGGACGGGTCGTATTATGACTATTCCACCGAGGCCGTTACGGCCATGCTTGGCAGCTATCTCAGCCCGAAGGTGATACAGCTTTTGAAAGAGGCGCAGTGAGCATGGGGCAGTATTACTTTGTCGCGCAGCTGCCCTCGCTCGACGGGCTTTCGGACAATGCTCCGCTGCCGATCTCACAGGAACGGTTTTTCGCCCTGTGTGAGCAGTATCTGGGCAAAAAAACACGCGCTGCGGTCGAGTCGATCACCCTCATGCCGCCGCGTGAGCCGGAAAAAACGAGCTGCGCGTTTCTTGCGTCCTGGAACGCATTCGAGCGAGGTCTGCGGCTGGCGCTTGCAAAGGCGCGCGCGGAAATCTTGAAAAAGCCGTTTGCCGCGCAAGACGACGCACTGCCGCATGAGTCGGTGGCGGCGGCCAGCGCTGCCGTACAGATGACCGACCCGCTGGAAGCCGAGCGTTATCTTTTAAAATACCGGCTGCAATTTCTTGAGACACTTCGCCCCATGGATACCTTTTCCGAGGCGTATATCCTGTACTTCGGGCTGAAATTGAAGCTGCTTTCGCGCATACAGGCGTTTGATACCGCGCGCGGCCAGGCCGCATACCAAACTATTTATCGCTCCGTGCTGCACGGAGAAACATCGGAGGCGAGTGTATGAGCAAAAACACAGGAAGGGTCGTGGGCATCAACGGGAATATGCTTTCCGTTGCGTTTGACGGCGATGTTTCTATGAACGAGATCTGCTATGTCTCGGTCGGAGAATCCAAACTGAAAAGCGAGGTCATCCGCATCAAAGGAAAGGTCGCGCAGATCCAGGTCTACGAAATGACCAACGGCATCCGCTGCGGTGACGCGGTCGAGTTTACCGGAGAAATGCTCTCGGCACAGCTCGGGCCGGGTCTTCTGGGACAGATCTACGACGGTCTGCAAAACCCGCTGCCCGTTCTGGCCGAAAAGGCGGGATGGTTCTTAGAGCGCGGCATCTATGCCGACAGCCTGAACACCGAGAAAAAATGGGCGTTTACGCCCACGGCGAAAGTCGGAGACGTGCTGCGTGCGGGCGAGTATATCGGAACTGTGCCCGAAGGCGCATTCACGCATAAGATATTCATCCCCTTTTATTTGCAAGGCTGCTATACCGTATCGTCCATAGCTGCGCCGGGCGAATACACCATCACAGAAACGGTCGCGGTCATTACCGACGAGCGCGGGCGAAACATTGACGTGAGTCTGTCTTTCCGTTGGCCGGTCAAGCGCGCGATCAAATGCTATGCCGAGCGTTTGGCGCCCACGGAAACGATGCAGACCAAGGTGCGTCTGGTCGACTCGTTCTTCCCGGTCGCCAAGGGCGGAACGTACTGCACACCCGGCCCGTTCGGCGCGGGCAAGACCGTCTTACAGCACACAACATCCAAGTATGCCGACGTGGATATCGTCATCATCGCCGCCTGCGGCGAGCGCGCCGGTGAGGTTGTGGAGACGCTGACCGAGTTCCCCGAGCTGACCGACCCGAAAACAGGCCGTTCGCTCATGGAGCGCACCATCATCATCTGCAACACGTCATCCATGCCGGTTGCCTCGCGTGAAGCTTCGGTCTACACGTCGGTGACGCTTGCGGAGTATTACCGCCAGATGGGGCTGCACGTTCTGCTGCTGGCCGACTCCACTTCCCGCTGGGCACAGGCGCTGCGCGAAATGTCCGGCCGACTCGAGGAGATCCCCGGCGAAGAAGCCTTCCCGGCATATCTGGAGTCTTATATCGCCTCGTTCTATGAGCGCGCCGGTTACGTTCGTCTGCCGGACGGCTCGACCGGGTCGGTCACCATCGGCGGCACAGTCTCCCCTGCCGGCGGCAACTTTGAAGAGCCTGTCACGCAGGCCACGCTGAAGGTCGTCGGCGCGTTCCACGGGCTTTCGCGTGAACGCTCCGACGCGAGAAAATACCCCGCCATCGACCCTCTCATCTCGTGGTCAAAGTACAAGGGCGTTATCGACGAGAAAAAGACGGCTTTCTGCAAACGCATCATCGACCACGGCCATGAAGTCGCGTCGATGATGAAGGTCGTCGGCGAAGAAGGCACCAGCCTCGACGACTATATCGTCTATCTGAAAGAAGAAATGCTCGACGCGGTCTATTTGCAGCAAAACTCCTTCGACCTGGTCGACGCGAACTGCGGCACTGCCCGGCAGCGGTATGTGATCGACAAGCTGGTCACCGTTTTGGGCAGCGATTACGAACTGGTCGATCAGGATGCGGCGCGTAATTTCTTTAACCATCTGCGGCAGAAGTTCATCGACTGGAACTACAGTGAATTTGAAAGCGAATCGTTCCGGCAGATCGAAGCCGAGATCGACCGGCTTTACCGGGACGCAAACGGCACACTGAGCCGCGAAGCGAAAGCGCTGTGAAAGGACGGTGCAGAGCATGAATCAAGTTTTTAACAAGATCGAATCCATCAACGGCAGCGTCATCACCGTAAGGGCGACCGGCGTTCACTACAACGAGCTGGCGCAGATCACCACCCGCTTTGGCAAATCCCTTGCCAGCGTCAACAAGATCGACGCAGACCTTGTTTCGTTGCAGGTCTTTGCCGGTGGTCAGGGTATCTCCACCGGCGACGAGGTTCGCTTTTTGGGGCATGAGATGCAGGTGTCGTTCAGTGAAGACCTGCTCGGGCGCATTTTTAACGGCTCGGGTCAGCCCATCGACAACGGCCCGGCGCTTAACGAGAACACCAAGCCCATCGGCAGACCCTCCGTTAATCCTACCCGGCGTATTCTGGCCAACCGGATGATGCGCACCAATATTCCGATGATCGACCTGTTCAATACGCTGGTCGTCTCGCAGAAACTGCCCATTTTCTCCATTTCCGGTGAACCGTACAACCAGCTGCTTGCGCGCATTGCCATGCAAGCCGAAGCGGATGTGATCGTACTGGGTGGAATGGGTCTGAAATACGACGATTTCCTGTATTTTAAGGACGAGCTTTCAAAAGGCGGCGCACTGAGCAAGACCGTTATGTTCATCCATACCGCCGCCGACCCGACGGTCGAGTGCATGATGATCCCCGATATGGCGCTGGCCGTGGCCGAGCAATTTGCCTTGCAGGACAAGGACGTGCTGGTGCTTCTGACCGACATGACCAACTTCGCAGATGCGATGAAAGAAATCGCCATCACGCAGGAGCAGGTACCGTCGAACCGCGGCTATCCGGGCGATCTGTATTCGCAGCTTGCTGCCCGCTATGAAAAGGCTGTCGACTTTGCCAATTCCGGCTCGGTCACCGTTCTGGCCGTCACGACGATGCCCGGTGACGATGTCACGCACCCCGTTCCCGACAACACGGGCTATATCACCGAGGGGCAGTATTATCTCAAGGGCGGACGCATTGAGCCGTTTGGCTCGCTTTCGCGTCTGAAACAGAATGTTAACGGCAAAACGAGAAAAGACCACCGTGCGCTGATGGACGCTATGATCCGGATGTATGCTTCTTACAAGGAGACGATTGAGAAGAAAAACATGGGCTTTGCCATGAGCCGCTGGGACGAAAAGCTGCTGCAATACGGCGCGCTGTTTGAAAAAGAGCTGATGGATCTGTCGGTCAATCTGTCTCTGGAACAGGCGCTTGATCTGGGCTGGACGATCCTGGCGGAGTGCTTCGAAAAAAATGAGACGGGCATCAAATCCGATCTTGTGGAAGAATTCTGGCCTAAGCCGTAAAGGGGGCTGAGATCTTGGCAAAAATCAAGCTGACAAAAAACGAGTTAAAGGTACAAAAGGACGCGCTGAAAATGTACCGCCGATATTTGCCGACGCTGACGCTGAAAAAACAGCAGCTGCAATCAGAGATCCGCACCATTGAAGCAAACGCACGGGCAGTACGGCAGGAAAAAGAAGCGCTCGAAGCCGGATTTCAGGCTTGGATCGCCGTGTTCAGCGAACAGGACGCATTCCCTGCGGACGTGATTCAGGTTCGCAACATCCGCAAAGGGCGCGGAAACATCGCAGGTGTTGAGATCCCAACGTATGAAGGCGCGGATTTTTCCAGAGGCGATTATGACCTGTACCAAACGCCGCTCTGGGTCGATCTGGCCGCCGAGCATATGCAAAACGCCATCCGACTTGACCTGCAGGCCGAAGTTCTCGACGAGCAGGTACGGCTGTTGCAGCAGGAGTTGCTTACGACCTCGCAGCGCGTGAACCTGTTTGAAAAAGTGAAGATACCTGAAACCGAAGACAACATCCGGAAAATCTCCATCTATCTTTCCGACCAGCAGGTCAATGCGGTTGTGCGCTCCAAGATATCCAAACGCAAGCTTGCGCTGCGCAACGCCGACACGTCCGAACAGGAGGTGGGTTCTGCATGATCGTACCGATGAAAAAAGTCCATCTCATCGTCATGGCCGAGCAAAAGAAAGCCGCCCTCAAAACACTGCGCAAGCTGGGACTGGTTCATATCGAACTGCGCGAAAGCACGACAGAGGGACAGGCCGGTCTGAAAGAACAGATTGCCCTGCTCGAAGCGACGCTTTTTGCGCTCGGAACGCAAAAAAACGCAGCGAAAAAAACGCTCAGCGTCGACGAAGCCCTGTCCGTCTGCGAAAACATCGCGGCGCTTGGTGAAGAGAAAAAACAGCTCCAGTTGCAGCGGCTTTCGTTGAGCAGTGAACTGGACCGGCTACAGGACTGGGGCGAGATCGACCCGGCCGCATTTGCCGCTTTCGCCCAGCAGGGGCTTGCGCTGTCCGTTCACGAGCTGCCAAAAGCAGCCTACGCGGCGCTGCCGGACAGCATCCAAACCGTAAAACTTGCCGAAGACAAGTCGCGTATCCGATTCCTTTGCTTGCTGACGCAGCCGGTCGAGGATGAAGCGCTTCGCGCGACCTTGCAAACCTCCCGCCTGCTGCTTCCGCAGGAGTCTACCGCGCAGATGCGCCAGCAGCTCCATGCACTTGATGCCCGCCTTGCGGCCATTGACGAAGAAATCGCTTCGTGCGGTTGCTATGCGGACGCGATTGCTTCTTCCCTTCAGGTGCTTACAAAACAGCTGGAATTTGAGACGTATGCCGCCAATATGTCTGCCGAACGCCTGTCGGCAGAAGACGCGCGCGCCGTATCGGTCGCGTATCTCACCGGCTATATCGAAGCCGATCAGCTGAGTAAGCTCAAAAAAACAGCGCAGGACAACGCCTGGGGACTTTTGGCGCAAGACCCGAGCGAAGAAGACAATGTCCCGACCAAGCTCAAAAACAACAGATTTGTCAGCCTGATCTATCCGCTGACAGACTTTTTGGGTACCGTTCCGGGGTATTTTGAGTATGACATCTCCGGCTGGTTTCTGGCTTTCATTCTCATCTTCTTCGGCATCATTTTCGGAGACGGTGCATACGGTCTGCTCATCTGCGCCATCGCGGGCTTTGCGCTCATCCGTTCAAAGCGGGCAAAAAAGGACGTCTCGCCTACCGTTTTGCTCATCGGCCTGTTTGGCCTGTCGACGGTATTGTGGGGAACGCTCACGTGTACGTGGTGCGGTCTGCCGGCTCAAAAGCTGCCGCACTGGCTGCAAAGCCTGTCGATTCCCGTACTCTCCAACGTCTACACCGACACGATCTGGAGCCTTCCATGGACAGCCGACGGTGTCGGCCTGACCACGGGACAAAATCTGCAAATCTTCTGCTTTACGCTCGCGCTCATCCAGCTGACCGTGGCGCATATCATGGGCGCGGCTCGAAACAGACGCTCTTTGCAAATGCTCGGCGACATCGGCTCAATCCTGCAGCTTTTGGGGATCTACTATCTGGTTCTCAGTCTGGTCGTAAACGCCGAAGTGTTCACGTTTGATCTTGTCCTTGGCGGCATTCCGGTCGGAACGGTATCAATTGCGCTGATCGGTGTCGGCTTCGCGCTGAGTTTTGTTTTTTCCAATTACGAAGGAAACCTTGTGCAGTCCATTCTGACGAGCTTGAAAAACATTGTTTCCGTCCTGCTTGGCGTGGTCAATATGTTTTCTGACATTGTTTCCTATATCCGGCTCTGGGCAGTCGGTCTTGCCGGTGCGGCCATCTCCGCAACGGTCAACGAGCTGGCCGGCCCTCTGCTTGGCAATTTCCTGTTCATGATCGTTGCGATCTTCCTGCTGGTGTTCGGACACGGACTGAATATGATCTTGAATGTCCTGTCCGTCATCGTACACGGCATCCGGCTCAACACGCTGGAGTTCTCTTCACATTTGGGAATGTCGTGGAGCGGACATAAATTCAAACCATTCCAAGAACAAATTGATTAAAGGAGAATCATTATGAATTACGGTTTATTGAGTACAGCATTGGTCATGGGTATCGCCGCGATCGGTTCGGCGATCGGCATCAACATCGCCGGACAGGCTGCCATCGGCGCGTGGAAAAAGTGCTACATGAACAACAAAGCCGCCCCGTTTATTCTGACCGTTTTCGCCGGTGCGCCGCTGACGCAGACCATCTACGGCTTTTTGCTCATGCAGCAGATGAAAGCCTCGACCGCCGACCCCGCATTCCTGCTGGGCATCGGCCTTGCATCGAGTATCGCGATGGCTTTCTCGGCTATCTTCCAGGGCAAAGCCGGCGCAGCCGGTGCGGACGCGCTGGCCGAGACTGGCAAGGGCTTTTCGCAGTATATCACCGTTGTCGGCCTTTGTGAGACAGTCGCGCTGTTCGCGCTCGTGTTCAGCATGGTCGCACTGGGCTGAGAAAATCCCGGGTAAAACAACACAAAAACCGTTCACGCCCATTCGGGTGTGAACGGTTTTGTAATATTGATTACGTGGCGAAGCCACGCATCATCTTGTCTGATGGACAAATTGGAGTAAACGATATACTAAGTACAGCAAATATGCAAAATAACTGAAATGAGAAATGATGCGATGCTGTGCATCATGATGTCGCTCGTTTTACTCGCGATGATGTGATGTTTGCCATATCATGTGGCGAAGCCACACATCATCAGCGCAGCGGCATCATTGCGCGAAGCGCAACATCATTTGCCGCAGGCAAACATCATGCAAAAAAATCACGATTTGTCTGATAGACAAATCGTGATTTTTTGGAGCTGCTGGGCAGATTCGAACTGCCGGATGTCCGCCGCTGCGCGGCCAACATCCGTTGCCGATTGAAATCTGCGCTTCGCGCATGAAGTCGGCAGTTC
>CAYSTN010000041.1:0-18543 GCA_964434135.1 uncultured Oscillospiraceae bacterium | reverse complement strand
CATATCGTAGCCCGCGTCTTGCAGGAACCTGGCCGCGATCTCGGACTCGGCCATATCGCGCCCGGCCTCGACATAGTCCTCGCCCGGCAGCGCGCCCTGGCGGAAGCCCTTGGTCTTCGAGACAACGGAGTAGCGCAGCGAGACTGGGAAATCCTTGCCGCAGGCGGCTTTGATGGCCTTGACGATCTCGGCGGCAAAGCGGTAGCGGTTTTCCAGACTGCCGCCGTACTCGTCGGTACGCTTGTTTACATAATGCAGAGTAAACTGGTCGAGCAGGTAGCCCTCGTGGACGGCATGGACTTCAACGCCGTCGACCCCGGCCTGCTGCAACAGCTTCGCAGACTTGGCAAATGCGTCGATGTATTCCTGAATCTCTTCCTTGGTCAGTTCGCGCGAGGGAACTTTGTCCGACCAGCGGTTGGGGCTGGGGCTGGCGGTGGCGGTGATCTTGTCCAGGTCCATAAACGGCTTGGAGACAACGCGCAGGGCCTTGTTCGTGTAGAGCTTTTCCATCATCTCGGAGATGGTGAAGCTGCGGCCAAAGCCTGCCGTCAGCTGGACGAAGAGCTTCGCGCCGGTCTTGTGGAACTCCGGCATCCATGCGGCCAGCTCGTCGTACATTTTCTTGTTCTTGTGCAGCCACTGGCCAAACATCGGGTTATAGACCGGCTGACAGCCGGGCAGGACAAGACCGGCGTTATTCTTTGCAACTTCCAGAATGAAGCGCGCGCCGTCTTTGTCAAAGTGGTTGACCTCCATCCAGCCGAACAGGTCGGTGCCGCCCATGCTGGTCAGGACGATGCGGTTTTTGATCTCGACGTTGCCGATCTTCCACGGCGTGAGCAACGGTTTGTAGGTTTCTTTCAATTCGCTCTCCCCTTTTTCACTTGTAATACACAATGATCTGCGTCGTTCTGCGCGCCGCACGGCTGCGGCGCTGTGTCTATGCTTAGTGTAATCGAAAACGGTGAAAAAGTCATCTGTTATTTTCAAAAACCGGGGCAAAAAAATGTACGCCGCTTGACACTTTGGCCGCAAATCTTTATGATAACGGTACAACAAACCAGAAACACAGATATGAGGAACAACATGGAAACTCCCTTTATGAGAACCGAGCTGCTGCTGGGGCAGCAGGCCATGGCGCGGCTTGCAGCTGCGCGCGTGGCGGTATTTGGCATAGGAGGCGTAGGCGGGTACGTGTGCGAAGCGCTCGTGCGCAGCGGCGTGGGCGCGTTCGAGCTGGTCGACAGCGACGTGGTCAGCCTGACGAACCTCAACCGGCAGCTCATCGCCACGCGCGAAACGCTGGGGCGCTACAAGACCGAGGTCATGCGCGAGCGGATGATGCAGATCAACCCGGCGTGTGACGTGCGGGTGCGCAACTGCTTTTACCTGCCCGAGACGGAAGCGGACTTCGATTTTTCACAGTATGACTATATCGTCGACGCGGTGGACACCGTGACAGCCAAAGTCTCGCTCGTTTTGCGCGCGCAAGCGGCGGGTGTGCCCATCATCAGCAGCATGGGCGCGGGCAACAAGCTCGACCCCACCCGGTTTCGTGTGGCTGACATCTATAAAACAAGCGGCTGCCCGCTGGCGCGGGTGATGCGGCAGGCGCTGAAAAAGCGCGGCGTGAAGCGGCTGAAGGTTGTCTTCTCCGACGAAGTGCCGCAGCGGCCAACCGTGCAGCTTGCTGCGCCCGAGGGCGCAGGCCGGCGCGACGTGCCGGGCAGCGTGGCGTTCGTGCCGTCGGTGGCGGGGCTGATTCTCGCAGGCGAAGTGGTAAAGGATCTGGCGCGCGGATGAAAAAGACTTATGTGACTACCGTGCCGAATCACATCGGCGCGTTTCTGGCGGCCAGCCGCCTGTTTGCCGGGCTGGAGATCAACATCACGCGCGTGAGCTATCACAAGGCCATCGACTCGCACACGATCTTTATCGAGGCCGAAGGTTCGGCGCGGCAGCTGAAGCAGGCCGACGAGGCACTGCAAAAGCTGGGCTATTTGCGCACTGCGCAAACGGAGCAGGACGTGACGCTGCTGGAATTTCAGCTGCGCGACGTGCCGGGCGCGGTCAGCGAGGTACTCGCGCTCATCGAGCAGTACAGCTTTAACCTGTGCTATCTCAACTCGCAGCAGACCGACCGGCCATATCAGCTGTTTCAGATGGGGCTGAACGTGGACGACCCTGGGCGGCTGGCAGATTTTTTGCAGCAGGCGCGCGCCCTTTGTCCGGTGCGCGTGGTCGAGTATGACCGGACGGAACAGAGCTTTGACAACAGTCTGTTTTATGACGCGTTCGTCTCCGGGCTGTGCCGGACGATGCAGCTTGCGCCAAGTGCGCGCGAACGGCTGCTCATCCATACGAACCTCGCGATGCAGACGTTGCAGGCGCAGGGGCTTTCGCCGGCGCGGACGTTTGAGACGATCCGGCTGTTTGCCGAGCTGCTGGCAAAATACCGCGGTGCGGCGTTCTGCCCGCGCATCAGCCGCCACGAATTGAGTGAAAAAACGCAGCTGACGCTCATCGAGCCGCCGTGCGGCAGCAATAC
Source organism: uncultured Oscillospiraceae bacterium (assembly GCA_964434135.1). Taxonomy (GTDB): domain Bacteria; phylum Bacillota; class Clostridia; order Oscillospirales; family Oscillospiraceae; genus CAG-170. The sequence goes on along the minus strand of CAYSTN010000041.1, from coordinate 15,992 downwards.
AGCCATCTTGCAGTCGGAAGACGAGGTGCTGGTTCTCGACAGCGGATACGCGTGCTACAAGGACGAAATGCTGCCGCTGCTGCGGCAGTTCGTGCCGCAGTTTGATACGCGACACAAGACGATCTTCGTGACACACGCGGACGTTGACCACTGCGGACTGCTGGAGCTGTTTGACGAGGTCATTCTCAGCGCGAAGAGCGCGCAGTGTTTGCAGCTGGAATTTGCGCAGAAGGATGGCTTCCGCGAACAAAACCCGCTGCACAGACCGTATATCCAAATCTGCAAGTGTCTGACCGGCTACCGCCCGCCGCAGCCGAAGAAGCTGCACGCGCGCTTTGGGACGCTTGCGCCGGTGCGCGAGCCGCTTACGGCGGTGGGAACGTTCACGTTTGGCGATCTGCACTTTGCGGTGTATGAGGGCGCGGGCGGGCATCTGCCGGGTGAGCTGCTGCTTGTCGATGAGCAGCACCAGCTTGCCTTTACCGGCGATGTGTATGTCAATCTGCACGGTATGACCCCGGAGCAGACGGCCTATAACCAGTACGCACCGATCCTGATGACCTCGGTCGACACCGACCCCGCGCTTTGCGCGCAGCAGCGCAGGGCTTTGCTGCGGCAGCTGCGGCCGGGACACTGGCGCATTTTCGGCGCGCACGGTGCGCCGAAGGAACTGGAGATCGAAGAAGAAAGGAAACCGGAATGATGAAATGGATGATCGCTTCCGATATTCACGGCGCGGCGGGCTTTTGCCGGACGCTGCTGGAGCGCTTTGACGAGGAGCAGGCCGGGCGGCTGTTGCTGCTGGGCGATATCCTCTACCACGGGCCGCGCAACGATCTGCCGCAGGGCTATGCGCCGAAGCAGGTCATCGAGATGCTTAACGCGCGGCGCGAGAAGCTGCTTTGTGTGCGCGGCAACTGCGACACCGAGGTCGATCAGATGGTATTGCAGTTCCCGATCCTGGCGGACTACGCCGTTTTGCCGCTTGGCCAGCGGCTGGTGTATGCGACGCATGGACACGGATACAATACGAAGACCCCGCCACCGCTGTGCGCGGGAGATATCCTGCTGCACGGGCACACGCACGTACCGGCGTGGGAGCGCTTCGGCGAGGGGAACTGGTATCTCAACCCGGGTTCGGTTTCCATCCCGAAAGGCGGCAGCGCGCGGGGCTATCTGACATTGGAAGACGGCGTGTTTACATGGAAGACGCTTGCGGGCGAGGTGTATCACACGCTCGCGCTGTGAGCGGTGCAAAGCAGGACGGAAAGGTGGGCGGAAGATGGACTTGTTTTCTCCGGTGACGCAGCTGCGCGGCATCGGCCCGGCGCGCGCGGCGCTGCTGGGTAAGCTGGGCATCCACACGATCTATGATCTGCTGGCCTATTTTCCGCGCGATTACGAAGACCGGACGCATCCGGTCAGCATTGCACAGTTGCAGCCCGGCGTGGCGGCCTGTTTTGAGGCGATGGTCGTCTCGCAGCCGTATCTGCGGCGTATTGCAAAAGGGCGCGACGTGACGCGGCTGAGTGTGGCCGACGAGAGCGGAAAGCTGACGCTGTGCTATTTTAACCAGCCGTATGTCAAATCGCAGCTGCGCTACGGCGAACGGTATTCGTTTTACGGGACGCTGCTGCCCGAACACGGGAGAATGATGTGCAATCCCGTGCATGAGCCAGCGGCGCAGGCGGGCGCGGTGACGAACCGGCTCGTACCGGTGTATCCGCTGACAGCAGGATTGAGCAGCAAGCAGCTCGGCGCGTGTGTCGAGCAGGCGCTCGCGTGTGCGGCGCAGCTGCTGCCGGAACTGCTGCCGCAGCCGGTGCGTGAGCGCTACGGACTGTGCGGCGTGTGCGAGGCGTACACCGCCATCCACTGCCCACCGAGCTTCGAAGCGTTACAGCGCGCGCGCAAGCGACTGGTGTTCGAAGAATTTTTCGTCTTTTCTGCCGGACTGGCCGTTATGCGGCAAAGCCGCACGGGGCTGCGCAGCGCGCCGTATGATATTACGTGCATGGACGCGTTTTATGCCGCGCTGCCGTTTCGGCTGACGGGCGCGCAAAGGCGCAGCATCGACGCGGTGCTGGCGCAGCTGGCCGCCGGGCAGGTCATGAACCGGCTGGTACAGGGCGACGTGGGCAGCGGCAAGACGATGGTCGCGGCGGCGGCGTGTTACTGCGCGGCGAAAAACCGCCGTCAGGCGGCCTTTATGGCGCCGACGGAAGTGCTGGCCGAGCAGCACGCGCGCACCCTCACGGCGCTGTTTGCGCCGCTGGGCGTAAACGTCGAGCTGCTGACCGGGGCGCTGACCCCCGCGCAAAAGCGCGCCGTGCAGGCGCGCATTGCCGAAGGGAAGGCGCAGGTGATCGTCGGAACGCACGCGCTCATCTCCGAGGCGGTGCGCTTTGACCGATTGGGGCTGGTCGTTGCGGACGAGCAGCACCGCTTTGGCGTGGGGCAGCGCACACGGCTGATGGAAAAGGGCGACGCGCCGCATCTGCTGGTCATGTCGGCCACGCCCATTCCGCGCACACTGGCGCTCATCGCCTACGGCGATCTGGACGTGTCGATCATCGACGAGCTGCCGCCGGGCAGACAGCCGGTGCAGACGTTTTTGATCAGTGAGGCGCTGCGCGAGCGGCTCTACGGCTTTATCCGCAAGCAGTGCAGCGAAGGGCATCAGGTCTATGTCGTTTGCCCGGCGGTGGAAGACAGCGAGGATGCCACGCTCACGGCGGCGCAGACCATGCAGCAGACGCTGCAACAGGATGTATTTCCCACGCTGCGCGTGGGACTGCTGCACGGGCAGATGAAAGGCGCGGAAAAAGAGCGCGCGCTGGGCGCGTTTGCGGCGGGCGAAACGCAGATTCTGGTGTGTACGACGGTCGTGGAGGTCGGCGTGGACGTGCCGAACGCGACGCTGATGGTCATCTGGAATGCAGACCGGTTCGGTCTGAGCCAGCTGCACCAGCTGCGCGGGCGCGTGGGTCGCGGCAGCGCGCAGTCGTATTGTGTGCTGGTCAGCGCAACGCACAATGCGCAGACGAAAGAGCGCTTGCAGGCGCTTTGCAAAACGACGGACGGCTTTGCCATTGCCGAGCAGGATCTGGCGCTGCGCGGACCGGGTGATTTCTTCGGCAGCCGGCAGCACGGCTTGCCGCTTCTGAAGGCGGCAAATTTGCAGATGGATCTGCAAACGCTGCAAGACGCGCAGCAGGCCGCAGGTGAGTTCATCCAGGACGCGTCGAGTCTGGACGCACCGGAGCTGCACCCGCTGCGCGCGCGGGTCAACGCGCTGTTTTCGCAGCAGCAGATCAGTTTGAATTAAAATCGGGAACGGCAGCGCTGCCGTCCCCGATTTTTGTATTTGTATGCAACCGCAGTGCCTGTTTCCGGTCTGTATAGGCAGAACAGAAAACAGGAGGACTTGTTATGAATCAGAAGAAGCTGCTTGCAATGGTGCTGGCGCTCGGCCTGTGCGCGGCGCTGCCGGGCTGTACGCCGCCGCGTGAATCGGATGCGATCTTCGCGGAAAAACCGGTCATCTATCTCTATCCGGAAGCGAAGAACGACGTGCCGTGCGACGAAAAACCGGTGGAGTATCTGTATCCCACCGAGCCGACCGAGGTCACAGTGCAGCTGGCGTACAGCGGCACACTGACGTGTACGTATCCGGCGTATGATGATGGGTGGACGGTGCTGGCGCAGCCGGACGGAACGCTGACGGATGCGAGCGGGCAGACGTACCGGTATTTGTACTGGGAAGGCGCAGGCGATACGGCGTATGATCTTTCCGAGGGCTTTTGCGTGGCCGGTGCGGACACGGCGGCATTTTTGGAGAACGCGCTGGCGCAGCTGAGACTAAATCGCGCGGAAGCCAACGAGTTCATCGTCTACTGGCTGCCGCGAATGCAGAAAAATGCGTACAATCTCATCAGCTTCCAGCAGCAGGCGTATACCGAGCGCGCGAAGCTGTACATTTCGCCGCAGCCGGACACGCTTATCCGGGTGTTTATGGCGTATGCGCCGCTGCAAGCACCGGTCGAGATCGCGCCGCAGACGCTGCGCGCGCCCGCGCGCGAGGGGTTTGTCGTCGTGGAGTGGGGCGGCGCGGAGACAACGTACAGCGAAAGCAAAGGGACATAATGCCGGGGGCAGCCGCCTTGGCTCCCCCTCTGGGAGAGCCAAGGAGTGCGGTGTGTTAAGCGCGGCGGAAATGGAAAAATTCGGGCAGGGAGAGGTTGCGAGTCTAAATAGTATACAAAATGTTCGGTCACGAGGTATGCACAGTTCACAAAAATTGAGGAAATGGGGGAAGAAGGTTGACAAAAACTGTATACGCTTGTATTATGATTATAGAACAAATGGTTTAGGCGGTGATTGCGTATGTATGATGCCCATATTCGAGCGGATGGCGTGGTGCAGAGCGTTTCGGAGCATTTGCGAGCAACGGCGCAGCGGTGCGCGGAATTTGCCGCAGCTTTTGGGCAGGCACAGCGCGGATATCTGCTGGGCAGCAGTCACGACATCGGAAAGTATTCGCAGGCGTTCCAAAAACGGCTGCACGGCGGGCCAATCGTCGATCATGCGACAGCCGGTGCGCGCGAGTGCGAAAAAATCGGGGAGCTTGCCGCAGCGCTATGTGTGATCGGACATCACAGCGGTTTGCCGGATCTTGGGAATTGGAAAGACACGCCGGGCAGCGCGACGTTTTGGGGAAGGATCAATAAGAAGGATATCCCCGCGTACAGCTGGAACGGTACTTTGCGCGGCGGTTTCCCGCTGCCGGTCTTTCATAATCATGTATCGGAAGCGCAATGGCTGCGGATGCTCTATTCGTGTCTGGTCGACGCGGACTATCTGGACACGGAAGCGTTTATGACCGGAACGCAGCGGCCGCAGTATCCCACAATGCCCGAGCTGCTACGGCGTTTGGAACAGTATATTCAGCCGTGGTTTCCGGCAAAAAGCGCGCTCAATGCGTACCGCTGCGAGGTGCTGCGGCAATGTATGGACGCGGCAAGCGCGCCACAGGGCGTGTTTTCCCTGGCTGTTCCTACCGGCGGAGGAAAGACGGTGGCTTCGTTGGCGTTCGCGCTGCGTCATGCGGTGCAGCACGGTATGGCGCGCGTGATCTATGTCATTCCGTATACTTCCATTATCGAGCAGAATGCGAAGGTGTTCCGGGAAATCCTAGGCGATGAGGTCGTGATCGAGCATCACTGTGGGGTACAGGCAGCAGCTGGCGAGGCACAGACGGAAGCCGCGCGGCGGCAGCAGCTGGCGAGTGAAAACTGGGACGCGCCGGTTATCGTGACAACGGCGGTACAGTTTTTTGAGTCTCTATATGCAAACAGCCCGTCGAAGTGCAGAAAGCTGCACAATATCGCAAACAGTGTGGTCATTTTTGATGAGGCGCAGATGATTCCGACGTGTCATCTTAAGCCCTGTGTGGCGGCAATTGCAAATCTGGTGACGCATTTTCGCGCGACGGCGGTTTTATGTACGGCAACGCAGCCGTCACTGGAAGATCTGTTGCAGGCGTTTTCCCCGGGGATGCAGGTGCGGGAAATCTGTCCACAAACAAGGGAAAACGACGAGGTACTGCGGCGCGTACAGTATGAAATGGCCGGGGAGCTTGACCATGAAGCATTGGCCGGGCGGCTGAATCGGCTTGCGCAGGTGCTGTGTATCGTTAACACGCGCAAAGCAGCGCAGGAAGTGTTTGCGCAGCTTGCGGAAGAAGGGCGGTTTCATCTGTCGACGCTGCTGTATCCGGCACACCGCAGCCGGATCATGAAGACGATTCGCGAACGGCTGCGGCAGGGGCTTGTGTGTCGGGTGGTGTCTACGTCGCTCATTCAGGCCGGAGTCGATCTGGACTTTCCGGCGGTGTATCGCGAGATGTGCGGGCTGGATTCGATCGTGCAGGCGGCCGGACGCTGCAACCGAGAGGGGAAGCGCTGCGCGCAGGACAGCGTGGCGACGATCTTTGAATCAGAGCAAGCCGTGCCGAGCGCGATGAGTATTGCGGTGGCCGCAGCGAAACAGGCGCTGCAAGCCGGAGCTGACCCCGGCGCGCCGGAGACGATGCGGATGTTTTTCCGTGAACTGCGGAGTTTGACTGGTGAAGGACTGGACAAGTGCGGAGTCGTTGCAGCATTTGAGGAAGGAATCGGCGGGTGCGATCTGCCATTTCGCACGGTGGCCGAAAGATTCCGTTTGATTGAGGATAATGCGTATACCGTTTATGTGCCGGATGGTGACGAGGCAGAAGAATGCATCCGGCAACTGCGCGCTGGAGCGTGTACCAGGGCGCTGTACCGGAAATTAGGACAGTATGCGATCACGGTCTATGACAAGCAGTTTAAGGCGCTGAAGGGCGCTGGAGCGCTCTGGACGCAGCGTGAGGTGGCAGGACTGGATGACAGAAGCGCCATCTTGTGCGATATGGCGCTGTATGATGAGCGGATGGGGCTTGCTGTTTCGCCCAAGGGCGGCGAAGCGTTTTTTGTATGAAAAAGGCAGTAGGGCGGAATACCGCCCTACTGCTTTGCATTACGAATGCCCCAAATTATATTTCAATCCACGCTGAAATCAGCGACGAAAAGACTATAGCAAGAAATCTGAAAAATGTCAAATCGATTTTATAAAAAATAAAAATTTAATTCCCCATATTATGAACTGGACAAATCTGCTGGGCGCATTTATACTGTAAATATCCGACAAAGAAAGGAGTCAGAGCCATGGCAATTTGCGTAGAGGTCTGGGGTGACTACGCCTGTTTTTCGAGAGCCGAGTTCAAGACTGAACGCGTCAGCTACGATGTGATGACGCCCTCGGCTGCGCGCGGGCTGCTGGAAAGCATTCTTTGGCATCCGGGTTTGCGGTGGGTGATCGACCGCATATATGTGTGCAGCCCCATCCGTTTTACGAACATTCGCCGCAATGAGGTCAAAGACGTCATCAACGCGAATACCGTCAACAAAGTGATGCGGACGGGACAGGGCAACCTGTATCTGTCCACAAGCGAGAGCATCCAGCAGCGCGCGGCGATGATACTCAAAGACGTGCGGTATGTCATCGAAGCACATTTTGAGATGACAGAAAAAGCCGTATCCGGCGACAATCCCGGAAAGTTTCAGGAGATGATGAAGCGCAGACTCGAGCGTGGGCAGTGCTATAAAATGCCGTATTTAGGTACGCGGGAGTTTGCGGCGCATTTCCGGCGGTGTCGTGCTGTGCCACCATGTCCGGAAGAACTGCGGGGCGAACGCGATCTGGGGTGGATGCTGCTCGATCTGGATTTTACCGACCTGCAGAACATTACGCCGCGCTTTTTCCGGGCACGACTGGTCGATGGTGTGTTGGACGTGCCGCGTATGGACAGCGGGGAGGTGCTGGGATGATTTTGCAGGCTTTGACGAGGCTGTATGAAGACTTGCTCGAACGGGGCGACATCGCTGAACCCGGCTGGGGCGTTGCCAAGATCAGCTTTGCGCTGGTTTTGAATGCGGACGGGGAACTGATGCAGGTGATCGATCTCATGGAAAAACAAACGGGTAAAAAAAAGACGGTATCCGTCCCGCAGAAAAAAATACTTCCGGCGGCGGTGATACGATCTTCTGGGATCAAAGCAAATTTTCTCTGGGACAACTCCGCATATCTGCTTGGCGTAGAACAGAAAAAAGACCCAAAGCGCACTGGAGAATGCTTTGCGGCTGCACGAGCGCTGCATCATGCGATACTCGACGGGGTAGATTCTGCAACTGCGCGCGCGATCTTGCGCTTTTTCGACAGCTGGCAGCCGGACAAGGCCGAGCTGCATCCGGCTTTGAAGAAAACGTTTGCGCAGATCACGGCCGGGAAGAATCTGCTATTTCGTGTGAATGGTGACTATGCGCAGGAAGATGCGGCCATTCGGGCAGCCTGGCAGCGGCACTATGACGGCGTCGCGGAAAATCCGGTCAGGATGCAGTGCCTGGTGACGGGAAAACAAGATGAGATCGTCCTGACGCATCCGAGCATCAAGGGTGTGCGAGATGCGCAATCGAGTGGTGCGGCGCTGGTGTCATTTAACGCGGATGCATTTTGTTCATATGGACGGGAACAGAACCTGAATGCCCCGGTGGGAAAGTATGCGGCGTTTGCGTATACAACAGCGCTGAACCATTTGCTTGCAGACCGAAACAACGTGCAGCTCATCGGCGATACGACGCTCGTGTGCTGGGTCGAGGGCGCACAGCCGCAGTATGCAAACTTTTTTACCAGCTGTACGGGACCAAACAGCGCGACCAGGACGCTTCGGGACAACGACGTGCGGGCGGCTTTAACCCGGCTGGCTGCGGGTGAGCGCAGTGAGGCACTTGATTTAGACCCGAACCGGCCATTTTACATTCTGGGTCTTGCACCCAATGCAGCCCGAATCTCCGTGCGGTTTTTTCTGCGGGACACGTTTGGGAATCTGATGAAGAATGTGAACCAGCATTACGAAGATCTGCACATTGCCGGAGCGGAATTTGCCTCGCTGCCATTGTGGGCATTACTACAGGAGACTGTGAACAAAAATGGGAAAGACAAGTCTGTAAACCGGGTGATGGCGGGCGAGGTGGCGCGCGCAGTGTTTTCCGGAGGGCCGTATCCAGCATCGCTGCTGTATGGCGTGCTGCTGCGCATTCGTGCAGAGCAGGATGTCACGTGGGGACGCGCGGCGATCTTGAAAGCATATGGATCGAGAAATATTGTTCGGCACAGAAACGACAATTCACAGATGAAGGAGGCTGCAACCGTGAAACTGGACGAAACCTGCACCTATCTGCCTTATGTCCTGGGCAGACTGTTCTGCATGATGGAGCAAACGCAGCGCGCGTGCGCGGGAAATATCAATCGCAGCATCAAAGACAGCTATTTCAATGCTGCGGCAACAAGGCCGCAAACTGCGTTTGCAAAGCTGCTGCCGCTGCATGAGCATCACATGAAAAAACTGCTGCGAGACAAACCGGCTCTTGGCCGGAAGTACGCCGAAGAACGATCGGCGCTCATGGCCAAGCTTACACAGAGCATCCCGCTGCGTTTTACGCAGGAGGAGACGATCAGCTTCTATCTGGGCTATTACCATCAGGACGTGGCAAATAAGCGGAAAGACGAACCGGAAAAGAACGAACAGGAGGAACAGGAAAATGGCTGAACCGATCAAGAACCGTTATGAATTTGTGATCTTATTCGATGTGGAAAATGGCTGCCCGAACGGTGACCCGGATGCCGGGAATATGCCGCGTGTCGATGAGGAAACCGGCTGTGGACTGGTGACGGATGTTTGCCTCAAGCGAAAAATCCGCAATTACGTGGAAACGGTAAAAGAGGATGAGCTGGGCTACCGGATTTATATCAAAAATGGCGTTCCGCTCAATACAAGCGACAAGGAAGCCTGCGCTTATGTGGGTGTTGAGCCGGGAAAGCTGAACGCGGCAAAAAAGTCGGATGAAAGATTGCCCGAGAAGCTTCGGACGTTTATGTGCCAGAATTTCTATGATATTCGTACCTTCGGCGCAGTGATGACAACGTTCGTGAGTGCAAAGCTGAACTGTGGGCAGGTGCGGGGGCCTGTGCAGCTTGGGTTCGCAAAAAGCGTTGATCCCATTATGCCGCAGGAGATCACCATTACCCGTGTAGCCATCACCACCGAAGCGGATGCGCAGGACAAGGAAACCGAAATGGGGCGCAAGTACATTGTGCCGTATGGCCTGTACCGCGCGGAAGGGTACGTTTCGGCGAATCTGGCGCGCAAGGTGACGGGCTTTTCCGAAGAAGATCTCGAGCTGCTGTGGGCGGCGATCTTAAATATGTTTGAGCATGACCATTCTGCGGCGCGCGGAAAGATGGCTGTGCGGGAACTGATCGTCTTCAAGCATGATACGGAACTTGGCTGCGCACCGGCCTATAAGCTGTTTGACCTGGTCAAGGCCGAACGTAAGCCGGATGTTACCGTGCCGAGAAGCTATGCGGATTATACGGTAACAGTAGACGAAGAACATTTGCCAGCAGGCGTGAAGTGTACGAGAATGGGGTGATCTATCCGGAGGAGAAGTATCTTCAGCTTTCCGGGTTGCAGCATTTTGCGTTTTGCAGGCGACAGTGGGCGCTGATCCATCTGGAGCAGCAATGGGCAGAGAATCTGCTGACCGTACAGGGAAGTATTCTCCATGAAAAGGCGCACGATAGCGACAGCCGGGAACTGCGCGGCGATGTGCTGATATGCAGTGGGATGAAGATACACTCTGCGCAGCTCGGCGTGAGCGGCGCTTGCGATGTTGTTGAATTTCATCGTGCCGAAGCCGATGGGGTCACGCTGCCGAACCGGGACGGGTTGTGGCAGCCGTATCCGGTCGAATACAAACGCGGCGCCCCGAAGCTTACCGATGCAGACCGGTTGCAGCTGTGCGCGCAGGGTATGTGTCTGGCGGAAATGCTCTGTTGCGATGTGACCGAAGGAGCTATCTTTTACGGGCAGACACGCCGCCGGGAGATCGTGCTTTTTACGGATGAACTATGCCAACAGGTTCGAACGTGTTTGGAAGAAATGCACACGTTATTTCGGCGAAATCATACGCCGACGGTCAAACCAGGCAAAAACTGCAAGGCCTGTTCGCTGCACGAACTCTGTTTGCCAAAACTTTGTCAGAAGAAAAGTGTTGCGACGTATTTGCGCTTACGAGCCGAGGAGGACGTATGAGACACTTACTCAACACGCTGTTTGTCACATCCGAGGATGCCTGGCTCAGTCTGGACGGAGAAACCGTGGTGGTGAACCAAGACAAAACAGCGATTGCCAGGTTTCCACTGCACAATTTGCAAAGCATTGTCTCCTTTTCCTACGCCGGGGCATCTCCGGCACTGATGTGCGCTTGCGCACAGCGAGACGTTGCACTGAGCTTTTGCTCGCCAAGAGGGAAATTTTTGGCCAGAACATCCGGCATCAGCCGTGGCAATGTTCTTTTGCGCCGAAGCCAGTACAGAATTGCAGATGATCCGGTGGAAAGCTGCTGTATTGCGCGCACGATGATCTTTGGAAAGGTCTACAACGCCCGGTGGAGTATCGAACGAACCCGCCGAGATCATAAACTGCGTATCGAAGACGAAAAGTTCAATGCTGTATCCGAACAACTCAAAGCACTGTTGCCACAGATATTGGATGCAGCAGACAGCGAAAGCCTGCGCGGGCTGGAAGGTGCAGCAGCGAACGAGTATTTCCGCGTTTTTGATGATATGCTCTTGCGGCACAAAGACGAATTTTTCTTTCACGGACGAAGCCGCCGTCCACCACTGGACAAGGTCAATGCGATGCTGTCATTTGCATACAGTTTGCTTGCGAATGATTGCGCGTCGGCGCTGGAAAGCGTTGGATTGGACGCGTATGTGGGTTTTTTGCACCGAGATCGTCCGGGGAGACAGTCACTGGCGCTGGATCTGATGGAAGAATTGCGCGCGTATATGGCTGACCGCTTTGTCGTAACGGCAGTCAACAATCGTATCGTTTCACCGGAAGACTTCGTACAGGAAGAAGGCGGCGCTGTACGGATGACGGACAGCGGGAGGCAGAAGTTTCTGAGGCAGTGGCAGCTGAAAAAACAGGAGACGATCACACATCCATATTTGGAAGAAAAACTTCTATGGGGTTTGGTTCCCTATGTGCAGGCACTTTTGCTGAGCCGGTATTTATGAGGCGATCTGGACGGATACCCGCCGTTTTTATGGAAGTGAGGAAATCGTATGCTTGTTTTGATTACATATGATGTCAACACAGAAGATGCCAAGGGGCGCAAGCGTCTGCGGCAAATTGCCAGACAGTGTGTGAATTATGGGCAACGCGTTCAGAACTCTGTTTTTGAATGTGTGCTGGATGCAGCGCAGCGGCGGATGCTACAGCACAAACTGGTACAAATTATAGATCCGGAAAAAGACAGCCTGCGGTTTTATGATTTGGGAAATCAGTATCAGACAAAAATTGAGCATTTTGGCGCGAAGACTGCTGTCAATATGGAAGATGTTCTGATGGTGTAGTGCGAAGCGCAAGCGAACGGTGTTTTCATGGGAGCTTCGCACCTCAAAAACGAGCGATATCGTCGGAAATTGATGCGCAGTCAATGCCTGATTGTTTAGAAACGATCACAAATGTATCATCATTTGTGCATTTTGCATCCGTGATATGAAGAAATTTGTACACGTTTGCAGTCTCACCCCGCACGGGGTGAGCGGATTGAAAAACGCTCAATGTATTCAGCCATATCCTTTCTCCACGTCTCACCCCGCACGGGGTGAGCGGATTGAAATGTTAGTCCTATCATTTGGGCTAGCGGGATATCGTGTCTCACCCCGCACGGGGTGAGGCTGTAGGCAAAAGTTGACCATCCGCTTTGCCTGCTGCTTTAGGCGGGCTTGTCGGTGTCGATCATCAGAAGGTTGCCCGCAAGGCCGAACGGGAACCATGCTCCATGCAGCGCAAGTTACGCGGCATGGAGCATCCGTTTTTTCGCTCTTTTATTCAATGGCCTTTGCGTTTTTCTTTTCGCTTTTGCTGCCTACGCGCAAACCGGCGCTGCTGCTCGGCCTCTTTCTGCTCGCGGCTGAGAGCTTTTCGCTCCAATTTGTTTTCTTCCCGTTGCAGCTGTAACGCCTGCTGCGACTTTGTGCCAATACCGGCAGCGGCGGTTTGTTTCCTCACTTCGCGCTGAATCCGCTTTGGGTTCGTTGTCTCTGCCTTTACCGCCATATCAACACGCGGGCTGAACGTTAGCTGGTAGTAGTTTTTCAGGACATACTCCCAGACCGCATAGTCCTTCGGTTCAGACCCGAACGTGACCTTGCAGACCGAGAGTTTCCCGTTTTCGATCCGCTCAAAGACGCCGACCCAAAACGGCTCTTCAAAATAGACGGTAAGTTTTATCACGTCGATACCCTTGTTTACGCGTTTTGCGGCTCGCCCAAAAGCCAATGATCCAAAAATTGCAGCTGCTGCGGTGTGTGAAACCAGTGTTCGCTATGCTCCATCACGGTCAAATGTGCCTCGTGGCTGTTTGCAAAGACCGTGATGGTTTCCAGGTCGGTCAAATTGTCCCGTGCGCCATACAGAATCTGTGTTGGCACGGTCCAGCAGACACGATGCGCGCGGACATACGAAAGATAGTCCCACGAGAGTGTTTCTCCGAACGCCGTTTCGATCGTTCCTTTTTCCCGCAGTTCGTCCGCAGACACATTCGCCCAGCGCATCATGTTGCCGATCAGCTTTTCCATATCCACAATGGGAGAGATGAAATATGCCTGCGCGAGTTTCTCCTGCGGCAGCGCACACATGGAAAAGTACGCACCGATGCTGTTGGCGATCAGCATCACGCGGTCATATCCCGCCGAAACAGCCTGAAACGCGGCCGGAAATTCCATTTTCGCGTCCCACGGCGTTTGAGCCTGATAGGCAAGACCAACCACGTCGCAGTCGGGAAACAGCGGCCTGTAATGTGCGGCTTCGTCAGCCGTGCCGCCCTTGCCGTGAATGTATAAGATCAATGTGCTGTTTTGCATTTTCACACGCACCCTCTGTTCTTTCCTGAAAAAGTCTGTCCATTTCGCAGCCGCAGCCCGGTAAATCGGGTTTGCTGCGCAATATATACTGTAACATATATTTTGAAACAGCAGTCTCATTATATCCTCTTGCCCCATCAAAGTCAATGGGTTTCCGGAAACAAACTCCCGGGCGCAAGCCCGTGCCCGCATTTGCGCCTGAAAAAGCGCTGCAGCAAACGGATGCGCCGAACCGGCAAAACCGGAAGATGGACAAAGGATGCCGGTGCAGGCCGAAAGGCGAAATAGAATTGTATCGAATGAGTCCGTTTTATGGGACTGATGTTATTGTAGACTATAGATGCAGTCCCAAATAAGCGTCGTAGGAGGTTACGAGTATGGCGAATTGTATCGAACACCTTGGATTGGATTTTCTTATGCAGACCGAAGACGAAGTCCGTGGCCTTTGGGGGTATATTGCGCAGGAAGGAAAACCAATCATTGGATATTATGGTTTTCCTTATCTGAATCAGCATTTCGGTGATGCACAGTTGATTCTGCGCACCATTCGCAATGACGAAGAAAAGCGCATTGAGGTTGTTGGAATGGATACCCATTCTTCCGGCAACTGCATTTGGGAGGTTTCCCTCTCCGGCCTGAACATTGCGCGAAAAGATGCCGACATCTTAGAACGTCGGTGCATTGTCAAAAGAAAGAGCGATGGCGGTGGTATGGCTGTTGTCAACATTGTCAACGCAGATGTCCTGCCGAGCTTTGACGAGGGCACGGATCTGAAGCTTCAGATGGTCGCATTCCCTGCTTTGATCGAATACTTCAAAGATGAGGACGAATATGCTGCTGCGCAGCCGGAAAGTCCCGCCGGGAAGAAATGGCTTCTTGCGGATGGAAGTATGTTAGCTACCGGTTTTATGCAAAATCGAGATCCGGAAAGCGATGCGTTTGCGTCGAATGATGATCTGGATGATTTGATGCTGATCCGCGGCACCGTAAAAAAGCTTTACCACGGTGTGTTTGCGTTAAACGGCGAAGCCCATAATACCTATCTTCGCTGTATCATCGGAACGGAACATGGCGACCTTGAAATCGTTCACACCATCGATGAGGTGAAAGAAGAACAGCGTGATAACATTCGTGTCGGCGCAACGGTCAATGGTGTATTCACGCTTTCGGGCGATGCCGCTATTTATGAATACGATCAGGGCATCGTTTTGGACGAAGCACACGATTTGTCGATCCTTCGCTCCACGTTTGCCGGTGCAGATCCCGAACGTATCCGCTTTGTGTTTGCGGAGAATGCCATCTATCTGGCAGAGTATAACAACTCGACTTATACCGGACGGGATGCAATCATAGCGCGCCTGAAATATGTTGCCGAAGTTGCCGATGACAAGTATTTTGCGCACATGGCTACGATCGTTTCCGTGGATGCAGGCGATACGGTTTTACCCTATCATGCGGGCAAACGCTGCATCGTCATTGCATCTGGAGAAGAACATAACTACCAGTCCATTGCGTTTGCAGATATCGATGACGAAGGTCGTATCTCCAGGTTGGTGACCAGTGACAACAGTCGGTATCATTTTCGAATTGACGAAAAGCCTGTGCCCAAGACACCGTTGGATGATGTCGAGATCCCCGAATCCGTTGTTGAACCCATCATTCTGCGCGCGCGTTTCCATGGTATCATTGATGATGACGTTGCTGCGCAGAGCATCCTGACGGATGTTCCGGATGTGCGTATGTACGAGCGCAATGTTGAGCAGATGCTCTGCACGATGCCAGAAAGGGACGAGGAGAAAAACCTCAAAAACCTGTTTGGATATTTGTTCGCAAAAGCAATCGAAACAGCCTATTCCGAGAAGCAGCACACCGGCCTTTTCAAAAAGCGGCTGGTTGTGCGCTATACGCCCGCTGATGCGTGGAATGGCACGATCCATACACTCCTAAAGCCGGAGAAAAGCGAAAAAATCGCTGTAGCGATGGAGTTGGGCAAACAGTTTGCGAAAGACTTTGCCTTTTTCCATCCTTTTGGAGCGGCTCACGACGATGCTTACGATGCCGATTTGCGCAAAGCATTGATCGTTGTCCAACAGTTGGGATACCTTTATGCGCCAAAGTGTATGAATCAAAGTGTATGAATCAAAGCAAAACCCTATGAAACCATGCAGGTTTCATAGGGTTATTTGCAAAATGGGATGTGTGAACATTTGACCCGGAAAAGCACCCTGTTTGCAGGGGTTTCCGGCCTTGCTTCATGAAGGGGTAATACGATTAGAAGCCAAACTTTCCTTCATCCCGTTCAATATTATGGCGCAATCATAGTATCACAAAGATTTATAAATAGCTGCATAAGCGGACTGAGCCATTTGTTTTTATGATAGCCACAGACTGCCGTAATTGTAGTGTCTGAAAGTTCT
>CAYSTN010000040.1:0-18726 GCA_964434135.1 uncultured Oscillospiraceae bacterium | reverse complement strand
TCCATATCTTTTCTCTTGCGAGAGAAAAGATATGGCCTGCGGAGCAAAGACAAGGTTGCAAATTTGTTTTGCCCTCTCAGTCAGCTTCGCTGACAGCTCTCCCAGAGGGAGAGCCAAGGGGGTGCGGTGGAACGCGGCGGGTGCGAAGCAGACCAAAAGCAGAGCCAGGGCGGGGTAGTGCGGAATGTGGTAAAAGAAAACGTGGAGCGTATCGGGGTCGATACGCTCCACGGGCAGGTTTACAAAAATGCCTCCACGGCGTGATACAGGCTGCGGATGGCCAGCGCGTAGTCATTCTCGCGCACGGCGATGATGATGTTCAGTTCGCTCGAACCCTGGTCGATCATGCGGATGTTGATATCCGCGTCCGCAATCACCTGGAAGATGCTTGCCGCCGTACCCTTTGCGTAGATCATGCCCTGGCCGACCACGGCGATGAGCGCAAGCGAGTCTTCCACGCTCACGGTGTCTGGCCGCAGCTGCTGGCGAATCTGCTGCAAGATCTCCTCGCGCGCGGGCGCAAGCGCCTCGGTCGAAACTAAGATGGAGACGGTGTCGATGCCGGACGGGCAGTGTTCAATGGAAATATTGTGGTCAGCAAAGATCTGCAGCAGGCGCGCGACAAAACCGATCTCGCTGTTCATCATGGACTTTTCCACGGTGACACTGCTGAAGCCCTTGTGCCCGGCCACGCCGGTGACCTTACGTTTGTGCGCGTTCGACGGCAGCATGGGGACGATGAACGTGCCGGGTGCGGCAGGACAGTTGGTGTTGCGGATGTTGATGGGGATGTTGGCGCGATGCACCGGAAAAACCGCGTCTTCGTGCAGGACGGACGCGCCCATATAGGAAAGCTCACGCAGCTCACGGTAGGTGACATAGTCAATGATGCGCGGCTCGTCGACGATCCGCGGGTCGGCAGCCAGTACGCCGGAGACGTCCGTCCAGTTTTCGTACAGCTCCGCACTCACCGCGCGCGCCACGAGAGAACCCGTCACGTCCGAGCCGCCGCGCGAGAAGGTCTGGATCGTGCCGTCCGGGCGCGCGCCATAAAAGCCGGGAATGACCGCGTACTCCACGTTCACAAGCGCGTGGGCAATGGCGGTGTTGGTCGCCGCGTCGTCAAATGCACCGTCTGGCGTGAAGCAGACGAGCTGCGCTGCGTCGACAAAGCGGAAGCCCAGATAGGCTGCAAGCAGTCTGGCGTTGAAGTATTCGCCGCGGCTGGCCATGTAGTCGCGCTGCGGCGCGGTGGCCAGATGGCGCTCGACCTGCGCAAAATCCGCTTCCAGAGAAACGTCCAGATGCAGCTGCGCGGCAATGTCGGCAAAGCGCTGGCGAATCTCACAAAGCAGCGCGGCATAGTCCTGCCCGGCAGCCGCCGCGTCATAGCAGCGGTAGAGCAGATCCGTGACCTTGGTGTCGCCGTCAAAGCGCTTGCCCGGGGCAGAGGCCACGAGATAGCGGCGGTCGGGGTTTTCGCGGAGAATGGCCGCGACTTTTTTAAACTGTTCGGCGCTGGCAAGCGAGCTGCCGCCAAATTTCACAACGATGGGGTTCATGGAGTCTCCTTTCTGGATGGGACGAGGCGCGAATCGCGATTCAAATTACCGCTATTTTCGCACAAAGTTCCCGCCGCGTCAACCTTTATTTGCGCGGCGGGAACAGCTTTTTTCTTCGCTTGCACTCTATATTTTATATAGGTCGCGGGCAATGGCCTGCATCGGCTCGGTCGGGACTTTGACCACGCGGCGGTCGTAGGTCACAAAGCCGTTGCGTTCGTCTTCCACGTCACTCAGCTGCGTATAGACGGCGGCAGCCAGTCCCTTTTGGCGCGCGGGCACGATCTCGGTGCGGTAGAGCCTGTCGACGGCCTGCATGAGCGCCTGCGGCGTGCGGTAGCCGCGATAACCGAAGCACTTGTCCGCCCACGTGTGGTCTTTGATGCTCAGGTGGTAGCCGCCGAACTCCGACAACACGACGGCGCGTCCTGTCCGGTCAGGCCGGAAGCGGTAGGGCATGAAGTACACGTGCCGGCTTTTTACGTCGCTCACGCGCTGGTCATGCCAGCCGCTGGCGTGGTCGATGAGGCGGGTCGGGTCAAGACGGCGCACCAGGCGCGCGATGTCCTTCGCGTCAAACTGTCCCCAGCCTTCGTTGAACGGCACCCAGAGGACAATGCACGGGCAGTTTTGCAGCTGTTCGATCAGCTCCGTCAGCTCGCGGCGGTAGCTCTCACGCCCCTCGGCATCCGTGCGGGCAAAGGCGCGATACCAGCTGTCGGGCAAATGCAGGTGCGTGAAAAGCGGTGCGGTGATGGTCAGCGCGTGGTACGCGCCGCCGCCCGAGGGCATATCCTGCCAGACGAGCATCCCCAGCCGGTCACAATGGTAATACCAGCGCATGGGTTCGATCTTGATATGCTTGCGCAGCAGGTTGAAGCCCAGCTGCTTCATAAGCCGGATGTCATAGACGAGCGCTTCGTCGCTCGGCGCGGTGTAAAGCCCGTCCGGCCAATAGCCCTGATCGAGTACGCCGTGCTGAAACAGCGGTTCGCCGTTGAGCAGCAAACACGCCCTGCCCTGCGCGTCCAGGCCGCGCGAGATCGTGCGCAGGGCGAAATAGCTCGTGACGGTGTCTTCGCCCAGCGCGATGGTCACGTCGTACAGTTCCGGGGTGTCCGGCGACCACAGGTGCAGCGGCGGCGGCAAAACGGCGCTGCCACAGCCGTCTTCGTCACACGTGCCCTCGCACACCGGCGCGCCAGCATGGAAAATGCTGATTTTTGCGCCCTGCGGCTGCGGCGCGCGCAGCCGCCAGCTGACGCGCCCGGCCGGAAGCTCCGGCGTGAACAGGACGGACTGCACAAAGTTCTCCGGCACGTACTCCGCCCAGACGGTCTGCCAGATGCCGCTTTGCGGCGTGTACCAGATGCCGCCGCGCTTCGTCTTCTGCTTGCCGCGCGAAAGCGGTGACGCATCGGTGTCGTCGCGCACGGCGACAAGCAGCGTGTTGTCCTCGCGCAGCAGGTTTGTAATGTCGAGCGTGAAGGCCGTATAGCCGCCCGTGTGCGTCCCGGCAAGCAGGCCGTTGACGTAGACCCATGCGCGCTGGTCGACTGCGCCAAAGTGCAGCAGTATCCGCCTGCCCTGCGCGCGCGTCAGCGGCAGCGTCCGCCGATACCACAGCACCTGTCCCGGCCGCAGCTGCCGCCCGACTCCGGACAGGGGCGCTTCGGGCGAAAACGGCACGACGATCTGCCCGTCCCACGCGCCCGGCGGCGTATCCGAGGCCGTGATGGCGTAGTCCCAAAGCCCATTTAAGTTTACATAACTGTCCCGAACCAGCTGTGGCCGGGGATATTCCGGCAGCGGTGCGCGCCGGTCAAGTATTTCGCCCCAAGGTGTCAGCATCGGCTCTCCTCCTTTTTTGCCAGCGCCAGAACCGGCGGTAAGATCAAAACCAGAACCGCAGCGGCGGCAAGGAAAATGGCCGGGGTCGGCACACTCTTCACCACGCCCAGCTCCACATACGTCGCGTCACTGCCGCGGATGACTGCCGCGCCAAGCGTCGGACCCAAGAGCATCGGCAGCAGCACACCGAAGATCATGCGGATGCCCTGAAAATGCCCGGCCTCGCCCTGCGGCGTGTGATCGCGGATGATGCCCGAGAGGATGGCCGAGACGAGCATATACCCCGACATCATCACGCACCCGGCGGCGATGACCGCCGCCATGCCGCGCGCGAAGAACATCGCCACCAGCCCCAGCAGCATCACGCCCGCCGCCGGAAGCACGCACCGCAGCGCGCTCAGCCGGTCGATCAGGCGGCCGCACAGTACGCTCACCGCCGACGCAACGATCAGCACGACACCCAGAACGAGCGCGTAGCTCTCCAGGTGCAGGTAGTTTTGCATATAAATAATGAGATACGGGAAGAAGACCTGCACCGCCACGGAAAACAGGCAAAACGCCGCAAAGGCCAGATACAAAGCCGGGTGTTGGCGCACGACGGACGGGCGCAGCCCGTGCAGCAGGATCTTCGCGTAAGCGTCTTTGCGCGGCGCGATGGGCGGTTCGGGAATGAGGAAGATCGACACAAGCCCCGTCAGAGCCACGAGCGCGCCGAAAATCGTGAAGAATTTCTGCCACTCGCCGCGCTGGGTCATGCCGTCAAACAGGCCAAAGATGACCAGCATGGCAATCAGCGGTAGGATCGCCAGCACCGACTCGGCGCGGCCGCGCTGGTCGGGCGTGACGGTGTCGGTGATCCAGGCATTGAACGCCGCGTCGTTGGCCGTCGAGCCGAAGAAGGTCATCACGCAGTCCAGCACCACGATCATGACCGCCGCAGCCGACACAGCCGACGCCGCCGGGAACAGCCGCGCGGCATTGTCGACCGTCACAAGGCCAAAAGCCGCCGTCGACACGCCCCAGAGGATGTACCCACCGCAGATGAGCAGCTTGCGTCTGCCGATGCGGTCGGACAGCGCGCCCATCAAAAGCGTCGTAACGGTGGCCGCCGCCGCACTCCAGCCGACCATGGCCGAAATATAGCCCGGATCGGTGGAGATGGTATTGTAGAGGTACACATTGAAATACATATTCTCGATCGTCCATGCGAACTGGCCGACCAGCCCCGTAACGATCAGCGTCAGCCAGACGCGCGGTGTGATTCGTTTCATATCCGGCGCTCCTTTCAACTCAACGCGCTGCCGCAGTATTGGCTGTAGAGCGCGATGTGATCTTCGATGCAGAACTCTCCCGTCCACGCGCCCGCGCTGATGCACACGACCGCGCGCCCGTCGGGTGTCAGCCCGGCACTGGCGCAGCAGTTCATGGCCTCGGCGGTGTAGCCCGTCTTCGCGGCGTTCACCTGCGCGCCGCCAAGGGCGTATTCGTGGTGGACGCGGTAGAGAAACTTATTGGTCATTGCCAGCCCCTGCGGATGCTCCGGCGTGGGCGCGGTCGTGTAATTCTCGGTCGAGAGAACTTCGGCGCACGTCTCGTTTTGCAGCGCCGCCTGCAAGATCAGCGCCATTTCCCGCACGGTGGTGTAGTGGTCTTCGTCGTGCAGGCCGCTGGTGTTGGTAAAGTGCGTGTTTTGCAGCCCCAGCGCCGCGGCCTTTTCGTTCATCAGCGCGACGAACGCCGCTTCTCCACCGGCAGCAGCCTGCGCCAGCGCCTCGGTGGCCTCTGCGCCGGACGGCACGATCGCGCCGTAGAGCAGTTCGCGCAGCGTGACCGTCTCGCCGTTGACAAAGCCCGCCATCGACGCGCCCGCCAGATACAGCGGGTCGATGATCGCCTGTGTCATGGTGAACGTCTCGTCCAGATCCGGCAGCTGCTCGACGGCGACGAGCAGCGTCATCACCTTGGTCATCGACGCGGGATACAGCCGCTCATCCGGCAGCTTTTCGGCCAGCACCGCACCGGTCTGCGCGTCGATCAAAATTGCCGATGCGGAATACAGTTCCAGATCGAGCGTGCGCGTCTGCTCACCGGACTGCGCCAGCGTCAGCGGCGGCTGTTCGGGTTCGGGTTCCAGTTCCGGCTCGGGTTCCGGCTCGGGAAGCGGTTCCGGTTCAACTTCCGGTTCGGGTTCCGGAAGCGGTTCCGGTTCGGCTTCGGGTTCGGGTTCGGGAAGCGGTTCGGCTTCCGGCTGCGGCTCGGGTGCGGCGGTGACGGGCGCTTTTGCATACGGCGCGATGAGCTGCCCGTGCAGCACCAGAGCCGCCGCAGCAAGCAGTCCCACACACAGCGCCAGCACCAGCACGATGCGCACCGTGCGCCGTCTGTGTGCGCGTCGGCGGTCACGCAGCCGGGAAAAGGCCGTGCTGTTCGGGTCAAACTCGGGTGTGCCCGAGGCGTTTCGTTCCTGGTTCATGGTTCAGTCTCCTGCGTTACGCCGCAGACGCGGCGCGGGGTTTTTTGTTAGTTTAGCACATTTTCGCCCGGCAGAAAAGAGCAAAAGCCGCAAAAACTATGGGCTGCCTTTTTATGGGAACTAAAAATTTTTTAGATTTCTGAGCGCGTTGTCATTTTTTATAAAATTGAAACGCAAATCTGTACAGATTAGTCAATTTACAACGGGTGTTTTTTCGGTTAAAATGTGCATATATGAACGGACTGTGAATGCCCGTTCGACAAAGAGAAACAAGGAGGAACATTATGCAAATTCAAACTGATGCATTGATTATTGTCATTGCATACATGGTCGGCATGATGATCATCGGCTTTGTTGTTGGTAAGGTCAACATCAAAGGCTCTGATGACTATCTCGTCGCTGGCCGCAGAATGGGCCTGTTCATGGTCGCATTCTCGCTGTCGGCCAACAACGTTGGCGGCGGCTGCACCACCGGTCTTGCCCAGAAGGCCTTTGGTGACTGGGGCATCAGCGCCATCTGGTACGTCGTGGCAGGCTCAATCGCCATGATACCGCTGGCCTATTTCGCACCCAAGATCCGCAAGACCATGGCCGTCACGATCCCCGAGGTCGTGCGTCGCCGCTTCGGCAAAGTCTCCAGCAACTTCACCGCAGTTCTGAGCGTCCTGTCTCTGTTCTGCCTGACCTCCTCGCAGATCGCGGCTTCCGGCGGCGTTATCAACGCCCTGATCCCGTCCATCCCCCTGAACGTCTGCTTGCTGCTGGCCGGTGCTGTCACCATCTTCTACACCACCTTCGGCGGCATGATCGCCGACCAGGTATCCGACCTCATACAGTTCGGTATCATCCTCATCGGTCTTGCCATCGCAACGCCGATCGTCCTGAACCACGCCGGTGGCTGGTCCGCCATCTCTGCGGCGCTGCCCGGTGAAAAGCTGAACCTGACGCAGATCGGCTGGGCTTCGATCATCGGCTACATCTTCAACTACTTCTGCACCTTCCTGTGCGGCCCGGAAATGGTTTCCCGCTTCGAGACTTGCAAGGACGAGAAGACCGCGCGCAACTCCGCGTTCCTGTCTGCCATCCTCATGGCGGCCATGTCCATCTTCCCGACCCTGCTCGGCCTCGCTGCTTACGCTCTGCGTGACCAGCTGCCCGCACTGGCTGAAAACGGCTCGAACGCTATGATGGTCATCACCGGCGCTTATGCTCCGGGTGTTGTCACCGGCGTTATCTCCGCAGCCATCATCTGCGCAACGATGTCCTCGGCAGACTCCAACCTGCTGTGTATGTCCACCATGATTATCAACGACCTGTATCCGGGCTTCGGCGGAAAGAAGAAACTCACCGACAAGCAAGTCATAACCTGGACACGAATCTGCAACGTCATTACGGCTCTGATCGCGATGTGCATTTCGATGTTCGGTGTCTCGCTCGTCGCAATGAATACCTTCGCCTTTGGTATCCGCTGCGCCGGCCCGTTTGCGGCCTATGGCCTCGGCCTTGCCGTGCCGAAGGCCACCAAGAACTCCGGCTTGATCTCCATCATCACCGGTACGATCGGCTTTGTCGTCTGGCAGATCCTGACCGACGGCGGCACGATGTGGCTCATGATGCCCGTCGTCTTCGGCAGCTTGATCTCCATCATCACCTTCTTCCTCGTCAACCTGATCGAGTGGAAGCGCGGCGTTCCCGCAGCTCCGTCTGCCTACGCCGTCGAAGAGGCCAAGTAAGCGACCCGCTGCTTTGCAGCCGCCCTTGCCGATTCGCAAGCCTTATTGGCTGATCCGTATTTAACAATCATCCCCGCTGCGGCACGCCGCAGCGGGGATTTGCTTGTGCGCGGTGGCTCATACACTTTCTTTCACAGCGCGCTATCGGCCGCGAACAGCTTCAGACGGTGGATAACCAAAGTACTCTTTGAATCGTCTGGAAAAATAAAACGGATTTGAGAATCCGACCTTTTCGCAAACCTCTCCAACAGATAATTTCCGCGCAGACAGCAGCTGTCTGGCGGCCAACATTCGCTGCTCTGTGATATACTGCACGACCGAAAGACCCGTTTCACGTTTAAAAACCGTGCTGATATAGTTTGCCGTATAGCCCAGGTTCTGCGCGATACTGGGTAAATTGAGGTCAGTTTCCGCAAAGCGTTCCTGAATGAGTGTCCGTACACGCAGGGTCAGTTTTCCCTCGCTTTCCTGCAAAGCATCATCAAAATGCCGCTGCAAAACCTGTATGCACCACGCTTCTATTTGCCCGATCGTGCTGTTTTCGATAAGCAGCAGCTGTACACGGTAAAATAGCCCGCGTGCATTGCATCCTTGTTTCCCCTGTTCATCGGCGTTGCACAAAAGAAGCAGCTGAGACAGAAACACTTGAAGGTCGCGAACAGACGGCGCACGTTGAAGTTTCTCAAACATCTGCCGCAAAACCCGCTCGGAAGCCTCAATATCTTTTTGCTGTAAATGCGGCAGCAGCTCCCGGTTCAGATCGAATGTGATGCCATGCGTCTGTGGAAGCGGGTGATCGTCATATACGATAGTATCCGCTCCCTGAAAAATTGTGTGAAATAAGTATTGCAGCAATGTCTCATAATGCTTGGGCAGTACTGCAGATTCGACCGGGTGTGCGCTGACAGCCAAACTGACATGGCCGTGCAGCTGCCGGGCGAGACAATCGTGCAAGTACGTCGGCGTATCCGGAGTGAATCCGTTCTCACGCAGGATAAGCGCGCCGGTTCGTTCTGAAACCGGTGTAAAAAGCAGCGGCGCATCACCAAGTGCAGCTGTGAGCGTTTGGAAAACAACCTCGTTCGCATCCGGGAATGCTGCGTGTGAATCCGTCTTTAGCAAGATCAAACGAAAGCGTTCCGTGTCCACAAGCAGCTTGTGCAACTGCTGCTGCATTGACGCAGACATAGCACTCCCAGACAGGAATAAATACAGTGTCTGTGATAATACCTGCTGCTCATACCGCTGTAAATTGCGGGAGCGTACTCGCTGTCGATCGATCGACTCGGCCGCCTGTTTGAGTACTTGCAGCAACTCGGTCTGTTTGATCGGTTTGAGCAGATACGAAAACACGTGTAAATTCACTGCTTGCTTTGCAAAATCGAACAAATCATAGCTTGTCAGCAAGATGACCTGCGTTTGCAAGGAATCTTGCTTTATTTGTTCTGCGATTTCTAACCCGCTCAAAAACGGCATACGGATATCCAGAATCGCCAAATCCGGTTTCAGCGTTCGGATCTGTTCCAACGTCTGCTTGCCATTGCTGCAGGCAGCAACCAGCTCAAACTCCTTTTGTTCCTGCATGAGCATTCGCTTCAGGCGCTCTAAAATGAAAAATTCATCATCGGCGATCAGCAATGTTTTCATGGTGTTTTCTCCCTCCAGCCTCTGTGTGGAATGCGGATTGCAACAGTCGTTCCCTGCCCCGGCGTACTGTCAACGTAGATCCCGTAATCCTGCCCATAGTAAAGCTGAATGCGGTCATATATGTTTTTCAGTGCATACCCGCTCCGCTTTGTTGGCTGCATCGACGCTACAAACAACTGCGCAAGCTGCTGCTCGTCCATGCCGACACCGTTGTCCCGTACCGTTAGGATCACATCTTGTTCTGCCACACGCGCATCAATGGTAATCTGTCCGACGCCAGAAAAACGCTCAAATCCATGCGAGATCGCGTTTTCCAGAATTGGCTGCAATGTCAGACGAAGAACCGTGTTTTCCATCAGTTCCTGCGGGACATTACAAGTATACGCAAAGGCATCATGATAGCGCGTTTGCATGATGTGCAGATAGCTTTCTGCAATTTGTAATTCCTGTTGCAGTGAGATCATCAGGCTGCCTCCACTCAACACACCGCGGTAAAAATCGGCAAAATGATGCACCAACGACTCCGCCTCCTGCCGGTAATCCAGCTCTATCAGGGCGCTGATATTGTCAAGCGTATTGTACAAAAAATGCGGATTGATCTGCTGGTTCAAAAGCTCCAGCTGCATTTTTCGTTTTTGCCGCTGCTCAGTGACAAGACGGTCTGTTGTGGAGCGAATGGCCTCGGTCATCATATTGAATTTTTGTGTCAGAAGTCCCACTTCATCATCGGATTGTGTCTGGAGCTGCACATCCCAGTTTCCATCGTAGATCTCTGTCATCGCGCTTGCGAGTTCTGAGAGATTTCGTGTTAGTTTTCCCGCAATGGAACGAGACAGCCAGACCGTAAACACAATAAGCAGCAGACCGATCATAATCATAAAAAACTGCATCTGATTGATCGCCGCATCGATCTTTTCACGGGGGATCTGATAAACGAAAAAGCATTGCAGTGGTGGATAATCCGCGCAGGTAATATAGACTCCGTCAAACTGAAGCAGCTCATCTTCGGCAAATGCGGCAGACGGGATCGAGCTTATCTCATACAGTGCAGTACTTTTGCTGATGATCCGGTCATCATAAGCCTGCAGAAAAACATCCTGCGCGTCATCGTGTTCCGCAAGGTAGGCACTGCGCAAGTATGTTTCATCAACATAGATCGTTAAATACCCGCAAAACGCGCCTGTTCGGTAATTGTTGATCTTCAGCGTGTAAGAGATGATCTCCGGGCGGTCATACTTGCCGGGAACAGAGATCAGATATGGGGCAGAACGCGTATTCTTCCATCCCACCGACTGCTGCATATCGTCGTATAGGCTCTCCGGGTCTAAAACTGTAACTCCAGAGTCAAAGACATTCCCCCACTTATCACATATCAATACCGCATTGACCCGTGGGAATGTCCCAATGATATTGTTCATTTGATTGCGCACGGTAATGATGTTCATCGATAAGGTTTGCGCATCCAGGTCTTGCTTGCTGGAAAGAGAAGTTTGTATGGTTTCATCCGTAGCGAGGATCACCGCATAGTTTTCAATGATCGACAGTAGATTATCGATATTATTTTCTGCAAATTCCAGTTCCTTGGCTGCTGTTGCTGCCGCAGATTGCAGCAACACCTGATAGGAATAGCTGATGGCTATAATCATAAACAATAAGATCATTGCCGTAGAACTCAGCAGCATTCCGATCGATAGTTTACGTTTGACTGAGTTTTTGATTTGCATGGCAGTGATCTCCTTCGCAACCAGGAACATATCCGGTAATGGCTCTGCTGGATTTGTGATAAAGGATACCATGTTTTCAACAAAAATTCAATAAAAATGCATGGCCTTTCTGTGCGAAACAGAAAACGCCAGAGAAAAGTACATACCATCGTAGAAAAAGACATTCCCAAAGTATAAAAAATCTCTTAAGATGGGGACAGACAGTTTGAAGAAGTCGACATCTTTGAATTTGGCACGGATACAATATTACGACACCGATTTGAGGAGGAAACCATGAAGAGAACAACGCAAAACAAGCTGTTGGCTATGTTGCTGACCTTGGCTTTGATCCTTGTTTGTGCCGCCTGCACAGCAGCACCTGCCGCCACGACCGAACCGGATCAGAGTTCCACTACGCAAGCCGACGCACCTGCCGCCGATGTGGCCGATACTCCCGACGAAACGCCCACCGCAGAAGCCGTCACGCTGACCATTTTGACGCGTTATGGCGACGACACCGATCTCAACGCACGCGTCTTTCGAAAGGCCGTTGCCGCATTTGCAGCAGAACATCCTGAGATCACCATCAATGACATTTCCGTAACAGACGAAACGCAGTTCAACAATCTGTTTAAGACCTGCATGGCAACCGCCGATATTCCGACGATTTACATGACTTACGGCGGCGGCAATCTCCGAAGCTACGCAGAAAGTGGTCTGGCAGCAGATCTGACAGCATATTTGCAGGCTGATCCCAACTGGGAGTCGACGTTCAACTCGACCATGTTCAGTATGCTGACCTTTAACGGTTTGGACGGCATCTATGGCATTCCCTACGCTGCCTATGTCGACTCCATGTTCATCAACACCAAGCTATTTGAACAGTACAACATTGATATCCCGACAACAATTGAAGAACTCGAGGCAGCCTGTGATTCTTTCCTGGCACAGGGTATCACGCCGCTGCCTGTCGGCGACAAGAGCATTTTCCGCGGTGGTCACCTGTTCTCTTTGCTGATGGCGAAACGGACCGGCAACGACCTTGTAAAGCAGCTTGCCAGCGGCGATGTTTCCTATGATTGCGACGAAGTACGTGAAGTTCTCACGTCAATGAAGTCTTGGGCAGAAAAGGGCTATTTGGGTGACAGCATCACAACGCTTGATGCCGAAGGCGAAGCACAGCTATTCCTGACTGGTCAGTCTCCCATGATCTATCGGAACAATTCGTTCATCAGCCGTGTTGTAAACGAAATGGAAGACAACTCCGGTGTGGTCGAGATGAACTTCCCGTATTATGAGAGCTATCCGCAGTACAAGGATATGTGGCACGGTGGTTCGAGCGATGCTTTCACCGTTTCCGCAACTGCAACGGATGCTGAAAAGGCTGCGGCCATCGAGCTTCTGAAATACGTGACCCAAATGACCTATATGGAAGAGCGCAATGAGCTTTCGTTTGGCGCATTTGTGTGCGTGCTGAATGATCTGCCCGACCTGCCCGATCAGCCGTCTGTGACCAACGATCTGAAGACGAATCTTGCCAGCGCTTCCGGAATGCTCACTGAGCCTGCGGAATACGACACGGTTTCTGGTCTTGAAAACGCAACCAGAACTGCCATTCAGGCCATGTGGGCCGGAGAATCCGTCGATACAACGATCGCCACGATTATGGATGCAAAGCTGTTCGGCGAATAAACTGAATCTCAAAACGATCATTTTCACAATTTGAACCCAAGGGCGGCCGGATGGTTTTCAATGTCTTGGCCGCCCTTTTCTTAACCATGATGAACAATTTGAAAAAAAGCAAACTTGGCATTGCGATTGCACTGCTGCTGATCCCGGTCGTTATTTACGCGTTGTTTTTCATTTATCCGATTCTCTATACGGTCTATCTCTCCTTCATGAAGTGGAATGGTATTGCGCTTATTAAGAAGCAATTCATTGGACTGCAAAACTATGCCGTTTTATTCTCACAGAAGGTGTTCTGGCACTCATTGGGCAATTCCATTGTTTTTATGGTGGTCAGTCTTGGGGTTATTTTCCCGCTCTCGTTTTTGCTGGCGCTGCTGGTCAGCAAAAAGAATAAGGTCAGCGGTTTTCTTCGTACCGCCTATTATATTCCCACGCTCTTGCCGATGACTGCAACCGGAATGATGTGGATGTTTATGTTGGCCTATAACGGCGGCGCGATCAACGCCTTTTTATCATTCTTTGGCATCCGCGCGCACGATTGGCTCGGAAATACATCTTCGGCTATTTGGGTGGTGGCGCTGGTAAATGCCTGGATGTATATCGGCAGCAATATGCTCCTGTTTGTAACAGGTATGACCAATGTACCACAGGATATTATTGAAGCCTCCATTGTAGACGGTGCCGGTTCTTTTCACAGAATCGTTCACATCATCATTCCCAACATGAAAGAGACTTTTAAGGTATTTTTGACCAGCGCGATCGCCGGCTCGATCAAAGTCTTTGACATTATTTATGTCATGACAGATGGTGGACCGGGAACAGCGACAGATGTTCCCGCAACTTTGATGTACGATCAGGCATTTTTGTCAAGCAGATTTGGCTATGCTTCTTCCATCGGTGTGTTTATCATCTTCATCTCGCTGTTTATCACGTTCGCTCTGAACTATTTTCTGGATGAAAAAGACCAGCCGCACAATCGCCGGCTTCTGCGCCGCGGCAAAAGGAGTCATATATGAATCGAGATAGAATCAGAAAACATCTTATTCGTTTGATTTCAGCCGGATTTGCCATCTTTTATGTCGGCGTTTCCCTGTTTCCGCTGCTGTTTTCTCTGCTGAGTTCCTTTAAAAACAACACGACTATCTATGCTGCCCCATTCGCATTGCCGGATGGATTATCCTTTGAAAACTACCTGTATGCATTCCGCAACACCTCTTTGCTGCGTGGCATGGTCAATTCCCTGCTGTACTCCGTCTTGTCCATCGCACTGATCGTTCTAATGGCGCTGCTGGTATCTTATGCATACCGCATTCGTGTGCCGGGATATCGTGTAGTTTTTCTGTTCTTCATTGCTGGTATGGCTCTTCCGGTACACGCAATGCTGGTTCCGCTTGCTTCCATCATCAACCAGTTGAAGCTTCGCGACACGCTTATCGGGATTGTTGGTGTCTATGCCGCAACCAATGTTTCGTTGGCTGTTTTTCTGATGAACGGTTATATGAAAGGAATCAGTTCAGAATTGGATGAAGCCGCTCTGATGGACGGCTGCGGACATTTCCGGCTACTGTTCCAGATCCTGCTGCCGCTGATGAAGCCGGTCATTTCCACAGTCGTTATCATGACGTTCCTGCGTGTGTACAACGATCTGATCTTCTCGATGCTGCTCATCAGTGATAAAAGCCGCGCAACCATGTCAGTGGCTCTGATGGCATTCAAGTCCGAGTATGATATCAACTATGGTGGAACATTTGCCGCCATTTGTGTATCGATCATCCCCATTATTGTGATCTACATTGCATTTCAAAAGCAAATCGAGGCTGGCTTGGCAGCCGGCTCAGTTAAAGGATAACGGAGGTGTTTGAACATGGATGCAGATATTCATGCTTTGCGGGATTATACTTATGACATTCCGGCAAATCAACAGTGGTTTCCCAAGAGCCGCTACGGTGTTTTCATCCATTGGGGGCCGTACAGCGCCATTGGTCGAGGTGAACAGGTTCTCTTCCGGGAGCATCTGGATCATGCCGAATATGCGCAAATGGCTTGCCATTGGGATCCGTCGCAGTTTGACGCAGACATTTGGGCAACGCAGTTTCGCGAAGCCGGTTTTCAATACGCCTGTCTGACGACTCGGCATCACGATGGCTACTGTCTTTGGGATACCGATACGACCAATTATTCCGCAGCCAAGCAGGCGCCAAAACGTGACTTTGTCGCAGAGTTCTGCACGGCTATGCGAAAAGCCGGGCTGCGCGTAGGTCTGTATTATTCCTGGTGTGACTGGCGCGTACCGGCGTATTACGACGGTCCGCAGACAGACCCGGACGGTTGGGCAAATATGAAGCACTATATCCATTCCCAAGTCAGAGAATTGTGTACGAGATACGGAAAGATCGATTACTTTTTCTTTGATGGCGTTTGGCCACGCTGCGCAGATGATCTCGGAAGCCGGGAACTCGTTGCAAATATGCGCCATTGGCAACCTGGTATTCTCATCAACAATCGCCTTGGCTTTGTAACCGACCCGCAGCAGCTTTTGGCACACGGCGGTGGAAATGACGAGGGCGATTTTGGCACACCCGAACGCTTGATTACGCCAGAGCATCGCTTGTGGGAATCCTGTCAGGTCAGCACATGGCGTTGGTGGGGGTATCATAGCGGAGAACGCTGGAAAAACAGTGACGCATATTTGGACAGTCTTTGCGCCTGCGCAAGCGCAGGTGGTAATCTCCTGTTAAACGTCGGCCCTATGGCAGACGGTACGCTTCCGGAACCGTTTGTCCGCACGACAAAACAAGTCGGCACTTGGCTTCAAAACAATGGCGAGGCGATTTTCGCAAATGATGGTGGAAATCTGACTGAGGCCACGACCTACGGATATCAGACCATATCGGGCAACACACTATACCTGATCCTTCGTTTTTATGACGGTGCGGCACAGTTCCGTCTGGCTGATCTGTGTTCAGTGGTCGAATCGGTACAATTGCTGTCAACAAAGCAGACACTTGCTTTCCAGCAAAATGGCGATACCCTTATCATCACGCTTCCAAAAGAACTGTGGGAAGAACCTCTGTTCCCTGTTCTTGCTGTCACCTGTAAAGAGCGTCCCAGGACGAACACATGGGGCGCTCAGCGGATCTGGGAAGGTGATCCCAGTCGTGTTTCCGCCTGGGCTCGTGCCGAGTGGAATCGAAAGGGCTTCGATGCATGATGTTCCTGACAAAACACGACATATTTGAATTGCACGCCCGAACCGAGCAACTTGCCGCAGAGCTGATTGCGCTGGAAAGTGATTCCATGCAGGGTCACGAAGCGGCCGTTGGAGCGTACTTGGTTCAATTCTTTCGCAAAGCCGGAATTTCCGTAACCATACAGCCATGCTCTGAGACGCGGTTTAACGTGATCGCCGAAATACCCGGTCGCCGAAACGACCGAACGATTCTTTACAGTGGACATATCGATACCGTTCCGTTGGGAGAAACAGCTGGCTGGACGACTTCTCCGCTGTGCGCAAGTATCCGAAACGGACGAATGTATGGTCGAGGGAGTTGTGACATGAAGGGCAGCGTTGCCTGCTCCATGAGCGCAGCTGAATATCTGGCACAACGCCAAATCGTGCCCCCCGCTACGCTTCGCTTTGTATATGATATCGATGAAGAAAACACGAATCTGGGTCTAAAAACCTACTTGCGCGATCCGCAAGCCGCAGATCTTATCATCGTTGGTGAGCCGACCTCTCTGCGTCTTGCGGTCGGTCATCGCGGTGTCATGGCTTTCACAGTGACTATCCGTGGAAAAAGCGCCCACGTGGGACAAGCGGAGCTTGGAAAGAACGCGATTTATGCTTCGACCAAAGCCATTGAGCAGATCCAGCGTTTAAACGCTGTACTTCAGCAACAGGAACAGCCGTATCTCGGCAAGCCATCCATTCACGTAACCCAGATTGCCAGTGGAGAAAAGGTCAATGTGATCCCCGATCAAGCTACCATTCGGATTGACCGGCGACTCATCTATGGCGAAACGCCGCAGGTATGCACCGAACAACTTGCTGCCATTCTGGAGAATGTACAGCAGCAAACCGGATGCAAGTATTCTTTATCCATTACGACTAGCTGCCCACCAGGCCTGAGTTCACCGGAGCTGCCGGTGATACAAGCCATTGCCAAAGTGTTGAAACAAAATACGCAATGTGCAGAGGCTGTAGCCTTCGGTGCATCCTGCGAGGCAGGGATGCTGCAAGAAGCACTTCACGCACCTGTGGTCATTCTTGGCCCGGGAAGCATCCAACAGGCGCATCAACTTGATGAGTTCATTGCGCTTGAACAGCTGCATAAGGGCACAGAGATTTATTTACAGCTGTTCACAAATCTATATTGGGAAGGAGCAACACAAGATCATGTATGAAGCGATTCCAACACCTGCGGTAGTCATTGAGTTGGAGCAGGCAGAAGAAAACTTACGGCAAATGGCCAAACAGGCTGCTGCGCATGGGCTTGTCCTGCGGCCGCATATCAAACCGCACAAAAGTGTCTATTTTGCCAGACAGCAACTGCAATTCGGTGCGAGAGGCATCACCTGCGCCACGCTACACGAAGCAGAAATCATGGCCGAGCAGGGCATTGACGACATTCTGATCGCATACCCTCTGATCGGTGCAGATAAGCTTGAACGTCTTGGCCGTCTGCTAAAAAAAGCGAAGGTGTTGACGCTTGTCAACTCTCAATATGGTGCAGAAGGATTATCAGATCTGGGGCATCGGCTTGGTACGCAAATCCCCGTTTTGATCGAAGTCGACGGCGGTCTGCATCGCGGTGGCCTTGCGCCCTATGAGCCAACCTTAAACTTTGCAAAGCAGATAGCCTCACTGAATGGTATTGCGATCTGCGGTTTGCTGTACTACGGCGGACTGATCTATGCGAAGACTTCAAAATCCGGTTTTGAGGCAGAAGCACGTCGAGAACACGATGCGCTGACACAAACCGCACAGCTGCTGCGGGAACATGGTTTCTCGATGCAGATTCTCAGCGGCGGTAATTCATATTCTTCCCGTTTTT
This sequence comes from uncultured Oscillospiraceae bacterium, assembly GCA_964434135.1. Taxonomy (GTDB): domain Bacteria; phylum Bacillota; class Clostridia; order Oscillospirales; family Oscillospiraceae; genus CAG-170. Next base: position 1,014 of record CAYSTN010000040.1, on the reverse strand, counting down.
GTAAGCAGCTGGAAGGCATCACAGAGCTTCGCTGTGGAAATTACATTTTTAACGATGTGCTGACCTTGACAACCGGTTTCGCAACAGAAGAACAGTGCGCGTTGCGCGCCATCAGCACCGTCGTGTGTGTCGTGGATGAATACCATGCCATCCTCGATGCTGGCAGTAAAACTCTGAGTACGGATCTGTGTGCCTTCCGTCGCGGTTACGGCTATGTTGTCGGCCGGCCGGATCTTGTGATAGCGAAACTCAACGAAGAACATGGTTTTCTGGAAAGCGAAGTGCCACATAATCTACACGTTGGAGACAAATTGGCCATCATTCCAAACCACGCCTGTGTTTTGCCGAACCTGACTGATCGGGTTTATGGTATTCGCGCCGGTCAGGTTGAGCGAATGATCCCGGTTGACGCAAGAACAACTTGTCTTTGACACAACTCGAAAGGAGATAGCGCAAATGGATGTCTATGAGAAATTGAAAGAATTAGGGCTTCAACTGCCGCAGCCACCCGCCAAAGGTGGTGTCTATACCCCCTGCAAGCTAACGCCGGAAGGGTATGCCTATCTTTCCGGTTGCGGTCCTGTTGTCGACGGGCAATCGATCACTGGAAAACTCGGCAAGGAGTTTACCGTGGAACAGGGGCAGCAGTTCGCGCAGAATTGTATGCTGAATGTTCTTGCGGTTCTGCAACGTGAGATCGGAGATTTAAATAAGGTCACTGACCTGGTGAAGCTTTTGGTCTTTGTGGCAAGCGAGGATAATTTTTATGCGCAGCCGGAAGTTGCAAACGGAGCAAGCAGCCTGTTGGTTTCTTTGTTTGGTGATCGCATCACACCCCCGGCACGCTCTGCAATTGGACTGAACGTTCTACCGGGAAATATTCCGGTAGAAATAGAGGCTATTTTCCGTGTCACGCCATGACCCGATACCAAATCAGATGATTTGGAAGGGGATGAAAATATGAACCACCTATATGCGACAGGAGTCATACCCGTTGTGGTGTTGGACACAGCC
>CAYSTN010000039.1:0-18966 GCA_964434135.1 uncultured Oscillospiraceae bacterium | reverse complement strand
CAGCGCGAACGGCGTTGCGGCCGGGTCGGTGTGGGACTTGCCGGTCATATACTTGACGCATTCATACAGTCCCGCGTAGCCGAGGGAGATCGTCGAATAGCCGCCGTAGAGCAGCTTGTCGATCGGCTCGCCCTTGCCCAGTCTGGCCAGCGCGCCATACTGCCACAGGATCGGCGCAGCGTCGGACAGCGTTCCTTTGAGCCGGTTGTGGCGGCACATGAGCGCGCGGTAGCAAAGCTCCAGCCGCTCGTCGAAGATCTGCCAGAACCTATCGAGTCCTCCGCCGGAAGACAGCGCGATGTCCACCAGATTGATGGTCACAACGCCCTGGTTGAACCGGCCATAGTATTTCGGCTTGCCCGGCTCATAGTTGCCCGCGTTCGCGACGTTGTCCCAGCCGTTGCCCGAACGGTCGGGCGTGAGGAAGCTGCGGCAGCCCATGCAGGTGTACACGTCGCCGTTGCCCGGCGTTTCGCCCTTGGAGAGCTTCAGCTCGCGCATTTTCTTTTCCGAGATGTAGTCCGGCACCATCCGCTTGGCCGTGCAGCGCGCGGCCAGCTTCGTCAGTTCCCAATAGGGGCTGGTTTCGGTGATGTTGTCTTCCTCCAGCACGTAGATGAGCTTCGGGAAGGCCGGGGTGATCCACACACCCTTTTCGTTCTTCACGCCCTCGATGCGCTGGCGCAGTGTCTCTTCGATGATGATGGCCAGATCGCGCCGCTCCTGTTCGCTGCGCGCCTCGCCAAGGTACATGAACACCGTGATGAACGGCGCCTGACCGTTGGTGGTCATGAGCGTGACAACCTGATACTGGATGGTCTGTACGCCGCGGCGGATTTCGTCGCGCAGGCGCGCCTCAACGACCTGCGAGATGGTCTGCTCGGACGGCTGTACGCCGAACGAGCGGATTTCTTCCAGAACCGAGCGGCGGATTTTCTGCCGCGAAACGTCGACAAAGGGCGCAAGGTGCGTCAGCGAGATGGACTGCCCGCCGTACTGGTTCGAGGCGATCTGCGCAATGATCTGCGTGGCGATGTTGCAGGCGGTCGAGAAGCTGTGCGGCTTTTCGATGAGCGTACCGGAGATGACCGTACCGTTTTGCAGCATATCTTCCAGATTGACCAGATCACAGTTGTGCATATGCTGGGCAAAGTAGTCCGCGTCGTGGAAGTGGATGATGCCCTCGTTGTGCGCCTCGACGATGTCCTGCGGCAGCAGCACACGCGCCGTCAGGTCTTTGGAGACTTCACCGGCCATGTAGTCGCGCTGCACGGCGTTGACCGTGGGGTTTTTGTTGGAGTTCTCCTGCTTGACCTCTTCATTGTTCGACTCGATGAGCGAGAGGATTTTTTCGTCGGTCGTGTTGGATTTGCGCACAAGGGTGCGGGTGTAGCGGTAGGTGATGTAGTTTTTCGCCACTTCGAACGCGCCGTGCGCCATGATCTGCTTTTCGACCAGATCCTGAATCTCCTCGACGGACAGCGCGCGGTTCATCGACAGACAGCTGTTTTCCACACTCTCGGCAATGCGGCGAATCTGCATGGGGGTCATGCGATCTTCTTCCGCGACAACGTTGTTGGCCTTGGTCACGGCTGCGATGATCTTCATGATATCAAACGTTGCCTCTGAGCCGTTGCGCTTGATGATCTTCATGGTAAGTTCCTCTCTTTCTATGGCTGTGCGCCCGCCTGCGCGGGGACACGAAAAACACAAGATATGGGCGGCTGCGCCGCCGGAGCGGTATTATGATACCGGATATTGTGGTCTGTGTCAAGGGGCTTGCACCATATTTTGTGGAATTTCCAAAAACAAAATATCGTGAAACACAATATCTTGTGTTTCACGATATCTGCACATATCAAAGCCCATATAAGCCGGGCGCGGCGGGGCTTATTGCCCTTCGCGGTAGTGCGCCAAAAACTGCCGGGTGCGCTCGGCCTGCGGGTTTTCGATGACCTGATGCGCCGGACCCTGTTCGACGATCACGCCGCCGTCCATAAAGATCACGCGGTCGGCCACGTCGCGCGCAAAGGCCATCTCATGCGTGACAACGATCATGGTCATGCGCTGCTCGGCCAGACTGCGGATGACGCGCAGCACCTCGCCCGTCAGCTCCGGGTCGAGTGCAGAGGTCGGCTCGTCAAAGCACAGCACATCCGGCTGCAACGCCAGCGCCCGCGCGATGGCCACGCGCTGCTGCTGGCCGCCGGAGAGCTGGTGCGGGTAGAGATCCATCTTGTCCTTCAAGCCCACCTGCGTCAAAAGCTCCTGCGCGTGCTGGTCGATCCGGGTGTGAATCTGTTTTTTGTGCGCGGCGTAGTCCGGCTGCTTTTTGGCCAGCAGCTCGCTGGCCAGCGTGACGTTCTGTCGCGCGGTATATTGCGGAAACAGGTTGAAATTTTGGAAAACGAGGCCGAAATGCAGCCGTTTTTGCCGAATTTCGCGCTCTTTTTGGGTGCGCGCGTCCGCTGCGTCAAACAGCGTCTCGCCGTTGACGAGGATTTGCCCGGCATCGGGCGTCGTCAGAAAATTCAAGCAGCGCAGCAGCGTCGTTTTGCCGCTGCCGGACGAGCCGATGATGGCGATCGTCTCGCCTTTGTCCAGCGAGAAGTCCACGCCGCGCAGCACAACGGTATTTTTGTCGAAGCTCTTTTGCAGATTTTTTACTTCCAGTACCGGCATCTGGCTTCCTCCTTACGCCTTGAAATAGTCCAGCCGCTTTTCCAGCTTGCCGAGCGCCACGGTCAGCACCCCGCTGAACAGCAGATAATACACGCCCGTGAAGAACAGCGGCCACAGCGCGCCGGAAATGCCGCGCGAACCTTTTAAGAACGACTGGCCGGCCCAGATGATCTCCTGCAAGGCGATGATGCGAGACAGGGACGTATCCTTGACCAGCGTGATGATCTCGTTGGACATGGGCGGGACGATGCGCTTGACCATTTGCAGCAGGGTGATTTTGAAGAAAATCTCCGTCTTCGTCATGCCCAGCACCTGCCCGGCCTCCTGCTGTCCTTTCGGAACGCCCTGGATGCCTCCGCGGTAAATTTCGGAGAAATAACACGCGTAGTTGAAGATGAACATGATCGCCGCCGCCGCGAAGCGGCCTTCTTCGCCAGAACCCCAGATGTTGTTGTCCAGCACCAGCCCGGGGAAGTAGTAGCACACCAGCAGCTGGAGCATCAGCGGCGTACCGCGCACGACCCAGATGACCAGCCGCACAATGGCGCGGATGGGCATGAACTGCGTCAGCCAGCGCAGCTTGCGCTGTGCGTTCGGCTTGCCGTGGCGCGCGAGCAGCCCGTCTAAAAACCGCAGCGGCCGCCACGTACTCATCGAACCGAAGGAGATGAGCAGACCCAGCGGTATCGCACCGATGAGCGTGATGAGAAACAGCCGCAGCGTCTGCAAAAAGCCCTCGTTCAGAGCCTGGAACACCACGGGGAATTGTTGTGCGAAAGTCGTCATGGACGCATCCTGCCTTTATCTCGGAAATTCAGCAATACGGCTTCCCCGGCGATAAGCCGGGGAAGTCCGCTGTCTATCTTATCGGGTTTTGCCGGGGAAGTCAACGGCTTATTTCTGTGCGATGAGCGCGGCCTGCACACCGTAAGTCTCGGCAACGGTCAGCATCGAGCCGTCAGCGTAGCTGGCTTTGAAGAAGTCGTTGAGGTTTGCGGCCAGGTCAGAGCCTTTGCGGAAGCCGACACCGTATTCCTCGGCGTTGAGTTCGCAGGTGTAGGTCAGCTGGTCGTAGCTCGTGCCTTCGCCGACCATGGCGGCGGCCATCAGCGAGTCGATGACGGCGGCGTCGGACGTTCCGGCGGCAACTTCCATCAGCGCATCGGACTGTGCGGTGACCGGGGTGATGGTGCAGCCCAACGCGGTCAGTTCCGCTTCACCGGCCGAACCGGCCTCGGCTGCGAAGGTCAGGGACTTGATGGAGTCGACGGTCTGGTACTGCTCGGCCTTGTCTGCCGGGACGATGACGACCTGTGCGTTGCTGCAGTAGGCGTTGGAGCATTCCATGGCGCTCTTGACCTCGGCGGTCAGCGTCATGCCGTTCCAGACGCAGTCAATGGCTTTGCTCTCCAGCTCAAGGACTTTGTTGTCCCAGTCGATGACGACGAACTGCACGTCCACGCCGAGGCTTTCGGCAAAGGCCTTGGCCAGATCGGCATCGAAGCCGACCCATTCACCGGACTCGTTCTGGAAGTCCATCGGCTCGAACTCGGTGATACCGACGACGAGCGTGCCCTTGTCCTTCACGTAGTTGAGGTCGCTGTCGGCAGCGGTCTGTGCGGCTTCGGTCGGCGAGTCGGTTTCGGTCTTCTTTGCGGAGCAGGCCATCATGGACAGAACCATCAGCACTGCGAGTGCGATTGCAAGCATCTTTTTCATTTTCATTTCCTCCTGTTTGGTAGTTGGTTGTGGTTTGTTTCATCGTGCTAATAGTTTACCATGCTAATGCGATAATGTAAAGAAGCAATGTTGCATCAACTTCCCACCACCTGCGCGCACGAACTTGTGCAAGTTTCACAATACGCCCGCACGTTGCATTTTTCGTCGAATGCTGGTATACTCAAAGCAAGCAAATAAGGAGGCCGAGCCTATGAAACACTTTTTCTGCCGCACCTTCACGCCCTGGCGCGCAGCGGCGCAATTTGACGATCCGGGCGCATTTTACGGCTTTTTGCTCGCGCGCAACAGGCACCTCGGGCGGCTGCGCAACGTGCTGTTTGTCGTGGCCATGCTGCTGCTGATGGCGGGCTACGCCTTCCCGGGCGAGGGCGGGTATTCCATTGCCGATTTGGCCAACCAGCCGTTTTATCTCATTGCGGCGGGTGTGCTGGTGGTGGCGCTGCTGGTGTCGATGGTGATGCTTCAGAACGAAAAGCAGCTGCCGGCGAACCTGCGCGAGCAATCGCGCTGAGCCGCCCGGCAGCATTTGCCGCAGGCAAACATCGTGCAAAAAACCGATTTGCCCAACGGACAAATCAGGAACACAAAACCGTGACCCAACGAAGTGGTCACGGTTTTGAACGAAGAAAGACCTTTGCTGTCGAGGCGGGCGCGCTGTGCGCGGCTGCCTGACATCCAAAGGTCATTTCGGAGATGGTTGCCATATCATGTGGGGAAGCCACGCATCATCCGCGAAGCGGCATCATTGGGCGCAGCCCAACAGCATTTGCCGCAGGCAAACATCATGCAAAAAACCGATTTATCGGTTGGACAAAAGAAAGAAAAACACGAAATGCGCAGAATGAGAAATGATGTGATGCGTTGCATCATGATGCTGTGCGCTTTGCGCGCAATGATGTGATGTTTGCCATATCAAGTGGCGAAGCCACGCATCATCCGCGAAGCGGCATCATTGGGCGCAGCCCAACATCATTTGCCGCAGGCAAACATCGTGCAAAAAACTCCGATTTGCCCAACGGACAAATCAGAAACACAAAACCGTGACCCAACGAAGTGGTCACGGTTTTGAACGAAGAAAGACCTTTGCTGTCGAGGCGGGCGCGCTGTGCGCGGCTGCCTGACATACAAAGGTCATTTCTGAGTGGTGCCGGTGGCGGGGCTCGAACCCGCACGGCTGTTGGGCCGAGGGATTTTAAGTCCCTTGTGTCTGCCATTCCACCACACCGGCGTGTGGCTATTTTAGCACCGATCGTGCGCAACGTCAAGAGCTTCGACAACCCTGCGCGCAGCGGTTCGACAAAAGTCCCGTTCATTGGACAGAGACTGACAGGAGGATATAGAAAATTTTACCGTTCTTTTGGTGGTTCTGCCATCTTGAAAAATGCAAACGAATGTTTTAACATACAGATACTGCCTCAAATACACGAATTTGGTTGAACGCAAAGGAATGGTAGGAGTGGATGCCGAATGAAAGCAGTACGAACATCGAAACAGACACAAAACCGTCAGCCGCTGCCGCAGGCTGCCCGGTCGGGCGGGCAGGGCACAAACGACGGCCAGGAGAGTCCGGACGCGCAGATCAAAGCGCGCTTCCGGGCGCTGCGCCGCGACGAGAAGGTGCAGTTCCTTACGGTTTTTGAAACCGCTCTAAAAATGCGATCATGGCCTGCTTCAAGCTGTCATCAGCCTGAGCAAGCAGAGCGTTGAGCCGCGCGTCGAGCGGATCCTCCTCACCGGATGCTTTGCCGGTGGGGAGTTCTTTTTCGTCGGTCAGGCCGCGCAGGTAGGCGGGCGTGGTATTCAAAGCGGCGGCCACGATGGCAAGCTGCTCGTCGTTCGGCTCGGATTTGCCCGCTTTCCAGTCCTGGCAGACGGTGGGCGTGCGGCCAAGGCGGCGCGCGATGGATGCTTTGGTCACGCCGGTCTGCCGGATCAGGGCTTCAAATCTATCATAAAGAAACAAAATCGACACCTCGTTTTTGTGCAAACTGCAAAATCGCATAAAAGAGCGAAGTACACCCCTTGACAATCGCACAAGAATGCGATATAGTCGGGGTGCAAACGCGGAACAAACCGCCGCGCGGCAGAAGAAAACACTGCAAGTTCATTCTATCCGGCGCGGCGGTGTTTGTCAAGGCACAATCGCATAAAAATATGATTTTCGGGGGGGAGATGCGGGTGGCAGCGTATTTGGGGCTGTGCCGCTGGTGTCGTGAGGCCGTGTTTTCAACGCAGGCGCGCTTTACCACGCTCACACGCGAGGCGGTACACGAGGAATGTATGGAGGAGTATTTGCAGCAGGGGAGGGGGCTGCGGCGGCTGGCGGCGCTGGCCGGATTCGAGTTTTTCAAAGAGGAGGAGGATGAGGATGCTGGAGCAGAAGGGGTTTCAGCCGGTGTGGTGTCCGTTTTACCGAACCGACAGCGGCAAGAGTATTTTTTGTGAGGGGATCACGGACGAGAGCTTTTTACGGCTGACGTTTGCGTCGATCCGGAAAAAGCAGCAGCAGATGGACATCTTTTGCAGGACGAAACACTGCGAAAAGTGCGAGTTGTACGGGGCGATCTACGCGAGGTATGCCGATGGATGACAGACAGCAGAAAAAAGGGGCGGCCGGGTCGGTCGACCGGGCGGCGGAGAATCTGGAACGGGCGATGGTCGGGCTGAGCCGGAGAATTTTGAAGCAGAGCAGGAGCGAACCGGCCACGAACCGGGAGCTTGGCGAGCTGACGAAGCTGCTGAAGCAAATGGTGGACATCCGGCAGACGCTTGCACCCAGGCAGCAGCCGCAGCAGACGGGTGTGCAGGTGGTCTTTGCGCCGGAGACGGAGGAGTTTTCGCAATGAAGCAGTTGCAGATCGATGCGCCGAGTGAAAAGCAGAAGCTGTTTCTGCGCGACCGGCACCGGCACATTGCCTACGGCGGCGCGCGCGGCGGCGGCAAGAGCTGGGCCGTGCGAACCAAGGCCAAGCTGCTGGCGCTGCGGTACGCGGGCATCAAGCTGCTCATTGTGCGCAGGAGCTTGCAGGAGCTGCAAAACAATCACATCGACCCGCTGCGGCGCGAGCTGGCGGGTGCGGCGGTGTACCGGGTCGGGCAGCGGCGGTTCGAGTTTCCAAACGGGTCGACGATCACGTTCGGCTACTGCGCGTCGCAGACCGACGTGGAGCAGTATCAGGGCGCGGAATACGACGTGGTGTTTCTTGACGAGGCGGGTCAGCTGCAAAAAGAGTGGATCGACCAGATCAACGCCTGTGTGCGCGGGACGAACGGCTTTCCCAAGCGGACGTACTACACGCTCAACCCCGGAGGGCCGAGCCACGGGTATTTTAAGCGGCTGTTTGTTGAAAGGAGATTTGAAGGCGACGAAGAGCCGGAGAACTACAGCTTCGTGCAGGCGCTGGTGACGGACAACCGGGCTTTGCTGCGCGCGCAGCCGGAGTATCTCAAACAGCTGCGGACGCTGCCGCCGAGACTGCGCGAGGCGTGGCTCTATGGCGCGTGGGATGTGTATGAGGGGCAGTTCTTCGAGGAGTTTCGGGACGATGCGGCACACTACAAAGACCGCCGGTGGACACACGTCATCGAGCCGTTTACGCCCGATGCGGGCTGGACGATCTGCCGCAGCTATGACTTCGGGTACGGAAAGCCCTTTTCGTGTGCGTGGTGGGCGGTGGACTTTGACGGTGTGATCTATCGCATTTTGGAACTGTACGGCTGCACAAAGACCCCGAACGAGGGCGTGAAGTGGACCCCGGACAGGCAGTTTGCCGAGATCAGCCGCATTGAGCGCGAACATCCGTGGCTCAAAGGCAAGCACATTACGGGTGTGGCTGACCCGGCCATCTGGGATGCGTCGCGCGGCGAGAGTGTGGCGCAGACGGCCGCGCGCTACGGCGTGTACTTTACGCCGGGTGACAACGCGCGTATCCCGGGGTGGATGCAGTGCCACTATCGGTTGCAGTTCGACGAGAACGGGTATCCGCGGATGTATGTGTTCAAAAGCTGCCGGGCGTTTTGCAGGACGGTGCCGCTGATGCAGTATTCCCAGACAAGACCGGAAGATCTGGATACGGAACTGGAAGACCATGTGTGTGACGAGTGGCGGTATTTTTGTATGTCGCGGCCGGTTCGGCCGGTGAGCGCGCAAGGCGAAAAGGCAATCTGGGGCGACCCATTGGAGCAGAACGGACAATGAGGAGGAGACAATGGAAGTACGGACAACGGGCGTGGATGTGATCGGGCCGGAGCAGCTGCGGCGCGCGGCGGACATCCTGCGCCGGTATAAGCAGGGCAAGCAGAATCTGGAGCGGCGCGTCATCGCCGACGAGGACTGGTGGAAGCTGCGGCAGTGGAGGCAGTTCGAAGACAAACAGCAGGCGCACGACGAGCGCCCGGCCTCGGGCTGGCTGTTCAACGTCATCATGGGCAAGCACGCCGATGCCATCGCGGCCTACCCCGAGCCGAGCATCCGTCCGCGCGAGCCGCAGGACGAACAGGAGGCGCGGATGCTCTCGTCGATCATCCCGTGCATCCTGGAACAAAACGACTTTGAAGAGGTCTATTCCGACACGTGCTGGCAGAAGATGAAGCAGGGTACGGGCATCTGGGGCGTGTATTGGGATCAGGAGAAGCTGGGCGGTCTGGGCGATATCGCCATCCGGCCGGTCAATGTGCTGAACCTGTTCTGGGAGCCGGGCGTGGCAGACATCCAAGATTCGCAGAACGTGTTTTATTTGCAGATGCAGAATAACGACGCGCTGCTCGCGCGCTATCCGCAGCTGGCCGGAAAGCTCGGCGGCAACAGTGCGCAGCTGGCGCGATACCGCACGGATGACGTGATCGATGTGTCGGACAAGACGCTGGTGGTGGACTGGTACTATAAAAAACGTGTGAACGGGCGAACGGTGCTGCACTACTGCAAGTATGTGGGGCAGACCGTGTTATACGCGACGGAGAACGACACGTTCGTGCCGTCGGTGCGGCGCGAGGTCACAGACGAGCAGACCGGGCAGACGGTCGTGACGCACACGCAGGTGCGCGCGCCGGCGTGTGAGCGCGGACTGTATGACGATGGGGCGTATCCGTTCATCTTTGACCGGCTGTTCCCGATGGAAGGGTCGATCTGCGGGTATGGGTACATCGACATCGGCAAGGGCGCACAGGAACAGATCGACCGGATGGATCAGGCCATCGTGAAAAACACGATCATGGCGGCTACGCCGCGCTGGTTCCGGCGTGCGGACGGCGCGGTCAACGAGCAGGAATATGCCGACTGGCGCAAGCCGTTCGTCCACGTGGACGGAAATCTGGGGCAGGACTCGTTGCAGCAGGTGCAGATCAATCCGCTGCCGGGCGTGTGTGTGCAGGTGCTGTGCAACAAGATCGAGGAACTGAAATGGACCACGGGCAACACCGACGTGACGAACGGGCAAGTCTCGTCCGGCGTGACGGCGGCCTCGGCCATCGCGGCGTTGCAGGAAGCTTCGGGGCGCGGCTCACGCGCGGCGACGAAGTCGGCCTACCGCGCCTATGCGCGGATGATCCGGATGCTCATCGAGCGCATTCGGCAGTTTTACGATCTGCCGCGCTGCTTCCGCATTCTGGGCGTTGACGGGGCGGAAGAATATGTGTCGTACTGCAACGCGCATCTGAAGCAGCAGGCGGGTTTGCAGCCGGAGCTTGCGCGCACGCCGGTCTTTGACGTGAAAGTCTCGGCGCAGAAAAGCGCGGCGTATACCAGACTGGCGCAAAACGAGCTGGCGCTGCAATTCTTCCAGCTGGGGTTCTTCCGGCCGGAGATGCAGAAGCAGGCGCTTGCGACGCTGGAGATGATGGACTTCGATGGCAAGGAGCTGGTGGTGCAGAAGGTGCAAAACAGCGCGCCGGTGCAAAGCTGGCCGTACAGGCCGCTGCCGCAGGGAAATCCGCTGCCCAGCGCGGCGCGAATGCAGCCGCTGCATCCGGCCGACGCACAGCCGCAGCCGGTGCAGCGCGCCAGAGAACAGGCGCAAAAGGCGGTGCGGCCGGAATGATCGAGGTTTGGCTGGGTGAAGCGGAACTGACGGTGCGCGGGCACGCGGGGTTTTCCCGCTATGGCAGCGACATCGTCTGCGCGGCGGCGTCGATGCTGGCCTTTACGCTGGCGCAGGCAGCGCAGGAGCTGACACCGGGCGCGGTGGCGCAGAGCGGGTGCGGGGCGTTTTGTCTGCGGCTTGCGCCGCAAAGCGCAAAAACAGCGCGCGCGCAGACGATGATGCAGACCATCGGCGCAGGATACCGGCTGCTGGCCGAGCGGTATCCGGAGTATGTGCGGGTCATGAGCGCGGCGCGCTCTGAACATAGAAAGGCGAAGACCCGAAAAAAGCCCGGCGTTCCGGGCAGAAGGAGGAAATGAGGATGAAGGAAAACCATTGGCTGCAACACTTTGCCGAGCAGCCGACAGGCGGCGAAGCGGCGGGTGCGCCGGTGTCAAAGCCGGAAGAAGGGCAGGCGCTTTTGCGCGCGCTGCGGCCGGTGCTGCGCGAGCTGTTCGGCCTTGAGCTCGAGCAGGTGTGCGAACACTCCACCGAGCAGCTGCTCGAACTGGCGCGCACCGTTCAGGCGGCAGGCACGGGCGCGCAGCGGCACGATGCGATGCAAGAGCGCTTCGCGCGGCTGAAGCAGCAGTTCCGGCAGGTGCAGCAGCTGCATCCGCAGGCGCAGCTGTGTCAGGAGCTGGACAACCCGGCGTTCGTGCGGCTGCTGCGCCACGGTCTTGACGCGCAGAGCGCGTACAGGCTGGTGCATTTTCGCGAGCTGACGCAGGGCGCGGTGGCCTACGGCGCGAACCGGGCGCGCGAGGAGCTGACGGCGGCGATGCAGGCGGGGTATCTGCGCCCGCGCGAGAGCGGGCTGGAAACGGGCAGCAGCCCGTTTGCCGAAGGGGCGCAGACGTGGTCGAAGAAGACCAGAGACGAGCTGAAAACAAGAGCCAGACGGGGCGAGACGATCCGTCTGTGAAAAGCAGGAAGGGAGCATGAGTATGAATCGCAAGCAGGAACTGGATTTGCAGCTGTTCGCGGATGCGGGCACGCTGGTGAACGCGACGGGCGGGTATGTCAATGCCTACACGGGGCAGGTGCAGGCTACGCCGGGCAGCGGCATGAGCGCGGGAATGAAGACGTTTTACGACACCGAGCTGCTGGAAAACGCAAGACCGGAACTCATCCACACGCAGTTTGCCAAGAAACAGGCGCTGCCCGTCGGGCGCGGCAAGACCGTGGAGTGGCGCAAGTGGAACACGCTCGAAGATGCGGAAGTGCTGACCGAGGGCGTGATCCCGACGGGACAGAAGTTCGGCCAGAGCGCCGTGACGCAGGCGCTGACGCAGTACGGTACGTATGTGTCGGTGTCGGATCAGCTGGAGCTGCACGCCATTGACGATGTGATCCTGGGCGCGGCAGAGGAACTGGGCGCTTCGGCCGGTACGACGCAGGATAAGCTGGTGCGCAACGTGATCGTAGGCGGCACGAACGTGCAGTACTGCGACAAGGTCGACGCAAGCGGCAAGCACACCGCCGTGACCAGCCGCGCGGAGCTGGATCTGAGCGCAAAGCTGACCCCCGATGAGGTCAACAAGGCCGCGACGCTGCTGAAAAAGCTCAAAGCGCCGAAGATCGACGGCAAGTATGTGGCCATCATCCATCCGTCGGTGGCGTATGATCTGCGCTCGAGCGAGGCGTGGGTTGAGGCGCACAAGTACGCGGGTACGACTGAGCTGTTTACCGGCGAGATCGGCGAACTGCACGGCGTGCGCTTCATCGAGACGAGCGAGGCGAAGGTCTTCAACGACGAAAGCTGCCCGGCAGATGGTTCGTCGGGTCACTACAGCGTGTACGCAACGCTGTTTTTGGGCAAGGATGCCTACGGCATGATCGATCCCGAGGGCGGCAACATGGAGATGATTATCAAGGACAAGGGACAGATCGGCGGGCCTTTGAACCAGTTCTCGACGCTGGGCTATAAGTTCTCCAGCGCGGCGAAGATCCTCTATGACGAGCGCATGGTGCGCGTGGAAAGCTGCGGCGCGTACTCCGCAGCGGACGAGGCCAACTGAGAAGACTGTGCGGGGCGCAGCGCGCCCCGCACAGCGCAGAAACGGAAAGGAGACGGATGGATGGAAGCGTTTGAACAGAAGAAAAGCATCACCCTGCCGCGCGCGGGCGGCACACAGCAGCAGGCGAAATTTGTCTGCGTCAACGGCCGGACGTATCAGGTGCCGTGCGGTCAGCCGGTGCAGGTGCCGCTGCCGGTGTATGAGGTGCTGGAAACTGCGCTGCGGCAGGAAAAACAGGCCAGACAGACCGAACAGGCACTGGCAGCAGACTGAGAACACGAAACGCAAAGGAGGTATGTGCGCATGACGATCACACAGGCGATCGAAACGGTGGATCGGCTGCGGCCAAACCAGTTTGCCAGTGAGGATAAGCTGCGGTGGCTCTCGGAACTGGACGGGGCGGTGTATCACGAGATTCTGACGCAGCACGAGACGGCAGTCGAGCCGTTTGCCGGGTACAAGGCCGAAACGGCGCTCGACGAGACGCAGCTGCTCATCGGCTGGCCGTATGAGGAGATCTACCGGTGGTATCTGGAGATGAAGATGGACGACGCAAACGGGGAAGTGGTTCGCTACAACAACTCCGCGGCGAAGTACAACACGTACTATCAGGCGTTTCAGAATGCCTACAACCGGGCGCATATGCCGAAAAGCGACGCGACGCGCATTCGGCTGTAGGAGGGATGGTATGTTTTATCCAAAGCTGACGGCAAACACACACAGAAGCGTCGTGACGGAGGTGTTTCTGGGCTACGATCACAACGAGCAGGTGGCAGACGGGGCATTTTATGATATGCGCAATCTGACGGCGCAGGGGTATCCGCTGCTCATGCCGCGCGCGCGGCGCGGCATGGCGCAGAGTATCCAGAATGTGCAGGGTCTGTGCGCAAAGGATGCGCTGTGCTGGGTGCAGAATAATACGCTGTATATAAACGGCGCTTCGATGGCGGCGCATATGCCGTCGGTGTCCATTTCAGCCGGCAAAAAGCAGCTTGTTTCCATGGGCGCGTATGTGTGCATTTTCCCGGATGGGATCTACTTCAACACCGAGGACTACACCGACAACGGCTATATGGGCAGGCAGAACACCATCAACGCCGCCGCGACACCAATCAGCATTTCCCTGTGCCAGATCGACGGCGCGGCGCTGACGGTGGACTATACGCAGGCGTCGCAGCCGGAAAGCCCGGAAAACGGCGCGTATTGGCTCGACACGTCCGGCAAGCTGCACACGCTCAAGCAGTGGGCAGAGGCCACCGGGCAGTGGGTCAGTGTGCCGACGGTCTATCTGAAACTCGCGGCCAACGGCATCGGGCAGGGCTTTTCGCAGTATGACGGGATCGAGCTGTCCGGACTGAGCGGAAACGAACAGGTTTCAGCGCTCAACGGCAGTCACATTCTCTATGATGTGCAGGAGAGTTATCTGGTGATCGTGGGACTGGTGGACGAGACAACGACGGTTACAAGCGGCACGGTCAAGGCCGCGCGGCGGGTGCCGCAGATGGACTTCATCACCGAGAGCGGCAACCGGCTGTGGGGCTGCAAGTATGGCGTGGTGGACGGCGAGACGGTCAACGAGCTGTACTGCTGCAAGCTGGGTGACTTCAAAAACTGGGAGTGCTATCAAGGCGTGGCAACGGATTCGTGGCGCGCTTCGTGCGGCACGGATGGCAAGTGGACGGGTGCGGCCACGCTGGCAGACAGCCCGATCTTCTTCAAGGAAGACTGTTTTCACCGGGTCTACCCGGCGGCAACGGGCGCGCATCAGGTGGTCGTGCAGAAGTGTGCGGGCGTACAAAATGGCTCAGAGAAAAGCCTGGTCGTGGTGGATGACCGGCTGTACTACAAGTCCCGGATGGGCGTTTGCGTCTATGACGGGAGTTTGCCGCAGGACATCGGCGGCGCGTTCGGGCAGACGCTGTATTATAACGCGGTGGCCGGTGGCGTGCGCGGGCGGTATTACGTGTCGATGCAGGACGAAGGGCAGCGGTGGACGCTGTTCGTCTACGACACAAAAAAGGGTCTGTGGCACAAGGAAGACGAGACACACGCCGAGAGCTTCGCGCGGGTGGACGATGAGCTGTATTATCTGGAAGACGGGACGCTCAAAACCGTGTTCGGAAGCGTGGGAACATTGGAAGCGCCGGTGCAGTGGATGGCGCAGACCGGGCCTATGACGTGCGGCCTTGTGGGCAAGAAGTACGTTTCACGGCTGAATCTGCGGATGCAGCTGCCGAAGGGGTCGAGTATGGACTTCTGGGTGGAATATGATTCCGATGGACAGTGGCGGCACTGCGGGCATATGGAAGGCCGGGGACTGCGCACGTTCCTGCTGCCCATTCGACCGGCGCGGTGTGACCATCTGCGTTTCCGGATGAGCGGAACGGGCGAGATGAAGCTGTTTAGTCTGGCGCGGGTGCTGGAAGCGGGGAGTGATGCGTAATGGGTAGCTTAACTTTGGCGTATCCGTCGATTGCGGGCAAGACGACGCAGGAACAGCTGGATAGTATGCGCAGGTATCTGTGCAGCATGACGCAGCAGCTGAATCTTGCGGACTGGTCGGCTACGGCCACGCTGACGGAGATTGCACAGGCCATTGACGCGGATAGCTTGCCGGAGCAGGAGAAAAAGACCACGCTGTCGGGCTATGCGGCTTTAAAGTCGCTCATCATCAAGACGGCAGACTACGCGGCGGCAAACTCCGAGGCGTGGAGTACAAAGCTGGCGGGCAGCTATGTGGCGCTGTCGGACTTCGGAAAGTATGTGCAGCAGACGAGCCTGACGCTCAGCGCCAACTCTGAGGGAATCGAACAGCTGTATGACTACACGGCGGGGGTGAATCACGCATTTGGCGTGACGAGCCGGCAGTATATCAAGACGGGGCTGCTTTATTACAGCGGCGCAAGCCCGGTCTACGGCGTGGGCGTGGGAAACATCGAAACGACCGTCACCGACGGCGGCGAACGGGTCATTGACAAGACGCAAAATGAACTGGTGACGGTCACGCCCGGCAAGGTCAGCTTCTGGCAGCAGGGGCAGGAAGTGGCGTATCTGTCCGAGAAGAAGCTGCACTTTCCCGCCGGAACGCTGGAAGCGGCGGGCGCGGTGATCTCCGGTACGCTGACGGCATCGGCTGGATCGAGCTTCGGCCCGTGGACGATCTCCAACAGCAGCATTTACCGCGTGGCCGAGGAGTTCGGCGGCAGCGCAAGTATGTACTTCGGCACGAGCGGGCTGAGTATTACAGACCAGTTCAAGGTAGATGCGGCTGGCAAGCTGACGTGTACGGGTGCAAGCGTTTCCGGCAGTATCGTGGCCAGCAGTTTGAATGTGGCGAACGCCACCATTACGGGGCTGCGGGCAGACGATATCACGGCGGGCGATTTTTCTGCCTCGCGCATCAACGGCGGGACGCTGGATTTCAACAATTTCACGGTGGTGCATCTGTCGGCCAGCGATATCACCACGGGCAGTTTGTCTTCGGACTATATCCAGCTTGGCGGGGATATGGCGGTTTATGCTTCGCTGCAAAGCGGGACGGTCGGCGGGTATCTGGGCTACACGACGGGCGACTACGGCGGTGCGGGCATCCATATGCGAAGCGGGTACGGCGAGGTCGTGGCGACGACGAGCGGCGCAAAGCTGTGCTACTACAATAACACCGTCAGCGTCAGCAGCAGCGGCGCGCACACCAACTGCGCGATGCACGTGGGCGGGAATCTGTCGGTTGGCGGCGGCGCTGCGCCGCAGACGGACGGCGGCGGGTCGCTGGGGTATTCGAACTACCGCTGGAGCGTAGTGTATGCGCAGACGGGCGCGATCAGCACGTCCGACCGGGAGAAAAAACGGAACATCTCACCCGAGCTAGGACGCTATGACGCGCTGTTTGAACGGTTGCAGCCGGTGTGCTATACGCTCGCCGACGGACACAGCGGGCGCACCCACACGGGACTGGTCGCGCAGCAGGTCGAGCAGGCCATGCAAGCGTGCGGACTGACGGGACAGGACTTTGCCGCGTTTGTCAAGACCCCGCGCGCGGGTGGATATGACTACGGGCTGCGCTATGAAGAATTCATTGCCCTGTGCATCCGGCAGATCCAACGGCTGGGCGCGCGGGTGCGGAAATTGGAGGAAGGACAATGAGCAAGCTTTCAAAGACGATCGGCCAGCTGCGGCTGGAGCTGGTGCAGGCCATCAACCGCGCGGCGCTGCCGCCGTGTGTGGCGGGTATGGTGGTCGAGCAGGTGCGCGCGCAGCTGCGGCTGTTAGAGGTGCAGGAGGACGCGCAGAGGGACGAAGAAAAGGAGAAAGACGATGGCGCTTTACAAGGTTCAAAGTAACGGCAAAGCCCCGACCGGCTTACAGGCGGGCGACGAGGTGGTCACGGGCGGCGGCACGTACCGCATTCTGGGCGTGAATGCGGACGGCAGCTATCGCAGCGCGCTGAGTAACCGCTATCAGACGCTTAGCAGCTATCGCGGCAGCTTCGGCGTGCCCGGCGGGCAGTCGGCCACGGCGCAAAGCGCGCCCGCGACTGACGCCGCGGCAAGCGGGGAGCTTTCAGAAGCGAAGGCGGCGCTGGCCGGGGTTCAGGCGGCCAGACCCGGCAGCTACCGCTCACAGTGGGACGAGCAGTTGCAGCAGCTGTATGAGCAGATCGCAGGGCGCGGAAAGTTTTCGTATGATCTGGGCACAGACCCGGTCTACGGGCAGCACCGCGCGCTGTATCAGAGCGCCGGACGGCTGGCAATGCAGGATGCGATGGGGCAGGCGGCGGCGCTGACGGGCGGGTATGGCTCGAGCTACGCCCAGCAAAGCGGCCAGCAGGCGTACAACGCATATTTGCAGCAGCTCAACGAGCTTGTGCCGCAGCTGTATGACGCGGCGCGCGAGCAGTATGACGCGGACGGCGCGGCACTGTATGAGCGCTATGCGCTGCTCAACAGCCGCGAACAGAGCGATTACGCGCGCTACCGCGATGCGATGTCGGACTACTACGCGCAGCTGGCTGACGCGCGCAGCGCGTATGACGCGGCAGCCGACCGCGAGGCTACTGCGCGGCAGGAGCAGTGGAAGTGGCTGGAGTATCAGGCAGACCGCGAGGACGCGGCGAACGCGCAATACTGGAAACAGCTGGCCTATGCCGACAAACAGGCCGAGGCCGCCGAGCGCGCGTATGCCGCGCAGCAGAACGCAGCGCAGCAGAAGACCACGCAGAAGAACGCGACTGTGACGGCAGGGCTTGCAGACAGGAGCGGCGGCAAAAAGAAAAAGCGCAACACCGTCTGGACCGGGACGCAGGCGCAGGTGCGCTAAAAGGCGGGAGGGATGGATATGACAACACTTCCGGCGGCGAAGCAAAGCCCGCGCGTGGACGCGGGCGTGCTGCGCTGGTATGCGGGCGATACGTTCCGGCTGCTTTTGCAGCTGGAAGTGGTCGACCAGGACGGCGCGGTGGTCATGCTGGGCGGGAACGATACGCTGACGGTGGAGTTTTTTGACCAGACGCAAAAGCCGGTCTATACGGCCTCGCCGACGCTGACGGCCAGTCAGGCCGAGCTGGTCTTTGACGAGGCGCTGAGCGCGAAGTTTACAAAAGGCACGTATTCCTATGATATTTGCTGCACACACGGGGACAACCTCACGCTGGTGCGGCAGAATCGTGTGATCGTGGAATGAAAGGCAGGGAGGACGATGGAAGCAACGAAGCAGCTGCGTGTGCGTGTAAGCGGTGCGATCTCGCGCGGCGTGAGATCGGCGCAGATCAGCCAGACGGGTGAACTGGTGCTGACGATGACCGATGGGGCGGTGCTGGAGCTGGGTACGGTCGTAGGCCCGCAGGGCGCACCGGGTGAACCGGGCACGCCCGGTGCAAAGGGCGAAAAAGGAGACAAAGGTGAAGTCGGTGCGCGCGGCGAAAAGGGCGAGACGGGCGCGCGCGGCGAAAAAGGCGAGGTCGGCCAGACCGGCGCGCCGGGCGCAAAAGGCGAAAAGGGAGACAAGGGCGACACCGGTGCGCGCGGTGAAAAGGGCGAGACGGGCGCGGGCTTTCTGGTCAAGGGGTACTATGCCGATCTGGAGGCGCTGCGCGCCGCAGTTGTTCCGGCAGCGGGCGACGCCTACGGAATCGGCACGGCCGCGCCGTATGATATCTATATTTATAATGGTATCAGCGGCGCCTGGGTCAACAATGGCCCGTTGCAGGGCGCGAAAGGGGAGAAAGGTGACAAAGGCGATAAGGGCGATACCGGCGCGACGGGTGCTGCCGGTGCGAAGGGCGAAAAAGGTGATGCGTTTACCTATTCGGACTTTACCGCCGCCCAGCTCGCCGCACTCAAAGGCGCAAAGGGTGATAAAGGCGACAAGGGCGATAAGGGCGATACCGGCGCGCCCGGTGCGAAGGGTGAAAAAGGTGACGCGTTTACGTATTCGGACTTTAGCGCCGA
>CAYSTN010000038.1:0-19425 GCA_964434135.1 uncultured Oscillospiraceae bacterium | reverse complement strand
AGGAATCCGAAGAGCTCTTCAACGAGAAGATCAACACCTACGCTTACAACCCCGAAAAGGCCATCGAAGTCCTCGAGGCTGACGGCTGGGTCCTCGACGCTGAGGGCAACGCATATGAGTCCGGCGTCCGTTACAAGGAAGTCACTGCTGAAGAGGCTGGCGATTTCGCTCTGAACGTCACGCTCGCTGACGGCCGCATTCTGATGCCGCTGCACATCATGTGGGCTTCTTCCGAAGGCAACTCCGTCTCCGATTTGCTTGCTACCATGCTCGCGAACGGCCAGCAGACTGCTGATGCCGGTATGGAGATCGAGCAGGTCGTCATGTCCTTCTCCGAGCTGCTGAACTGGATGTACCGCGATACTTCCGCGGGCGCACAGTACGGCGTTCGTACCTATGGTATGTACAACCTCGCCACCGGCTTCGCCGAGGCGTATGACTACGCTTACAACTTCGCGGATGATCCCGAGTCCGAGTATGTCAAGGCCGGTTACAACACCAACTACATCTTCGACGAGATCCTCGACGATGCGACCATGAACATGGTCTATGATGCTGCTCCTGGCGATGACGCTTCCTACCTCAAGTACTTCCAGGAGTTCATCCTCCGCTTCAACGAGCTGGTCGTCGAGCTGCCGCTGTACTGCAACGACTACCACACCTTCTTCCCGTCCTGGCTGAAGGACTACAACGAGTCCAGCCTGTGGGACTTCCAGAGAGCCATTATCTACGCTCACATCGAGGGCGCTGAATAATCTCAACTTCCCCTAACATCCGGCGACGGGGCGGCTTTACCGCCCCGTCGCTTCCGGTATCTTTGGCGATTCTTTGCCAATTTACCGCAACACTTGAATACAGAACATTCCGCCCACGGGCGGCGTTTTGCCCGTGTGAGCTTTGCATAGAGAAAATCTAAGAGAAAAGGAGGGTGTGCAGATGACAAAATACGTATTGAAGCGCCTGTTGTACATGGTGATCGTGTTCTTGCTGGTGTCGCTTCTGATGTATTGCATCTACAACCTGATCCCGACTGACCCGGCGCGCGCCCAGCTTGAGCCGATGAAAACCACGCTCAAGCCGGAAGAATACCAGCAGCGCTATGAGATGCTGCGCGCACAGATGGGTCTGGACGATCCGCTTATTATCCGGTATCTGCGGTGGATGGGCTTCTATCCCGATGTGGACGGCAGCATGAACGGTATGCTGCAGGGCAACTTCGGCTATTCCCAGATCTACAAGAAGGACGTTTCGCTCGTTCTTCCCGAGCGCATGAAGAATACCATCTATATCAATATCTTCTCCACGCTCGTCGCGCTGGCCATCACGATTCCGCTTGGCATCTACTGCGCGGTACACAAGCGCGGCAAGTTTGACAGCACGGTGCAGGTCTTTACCATCATCGGCTACTCTATCCCGACGTATATCATCGCGCTGATCTTTATCTGGCTGTTCGCGGTGACGCTGGGCTGGCTGCCGGTGTTCGGTATGCAGACGCCGGGCAACACTTTCACCGGCTTCCGCGCCTTCCTCGACAGGATCTACTACATGACCCTGCCGGTGTTGGTCATGACCATCGGCTCGCTCGGCGGCATGACGCGCTATGTCCGCGCGGCGATGATCGAATCGCTGAGCATGGACTATATCCGCACCGCCCGCGCCAAGGGCCTGCGCGAAAAGGTCGTTATCTATTCCCACGCGTGGCGCAACGCGCTGCTGCCGGTCATCACGGTGCTGATCGGCTGGTTCATCAGCATTTTCTCTGGCTCTTTGATCATTGAGCAGATGTTCGCGCTCAACGGCATGGGTCAGCTGTACTATCAGGGCTTGATGAACAACGACTACGAGCTGGCGCTGGCCATCCAGATGTTCTACGTGCTGATCGCTCTGGTCGGACAGCTCATCACCGATTTGAGCTACGGTCTGGTCGACCCGCGCGTGCGCGTGAATAAGTAAGGAGGAGAACGACATGAAAAAGAAGAAAAAGTTCACACTCTTTACCCGCCTGTTTGGCAACCGCAACAAGGAAACCGACTTCATGACCGAGGAGCAGGTGCAGTCCCCCGGCCGCGCCATCCTCAATAACTTCCTGCACAATAAGCTCGGTATGATCGGCCTGATCGTGTTCATCATCATCTTCCTGTTCGTCATGATCGGCCCGAGCTTCTACTCCATCGACCTGTCGTATCAGGATAACACCCAGCTCAACGTCCCGCCCGGCATGAACATGATGAAAGTGCCCGACGCGATGAAGGGCAAGGTCGCAGATATCTCGCCCGGCACGACCTATGGCGTGGGCGTTGATACCGACGGCAACGTGTATATCTGGGGTCACACCAAGATTACCGATACCATCGACCTGAAAAACATCCCCGAAGAAGTGCAGCAGGCGAAGATCGTCAACGTCGCGGCGGGCTATGACCACGTGGTCGCGCTCGACGAAAACGGCGCGATTTACGTCTGGGGCAACACCCGTCTGAAGCAGGGCACCCTGCCCGACAAGGTCGCAATGGCTGCGGCCTACGGCAAGAACCTTGGCTTCAAGCAGATCGAGGCCAGCAACCAGTTCTCCGCTGCGCTGACCGAAGACGGCGAGCTGTACCTCTGGGGCAACGGCAACCAGGCCGATATCAAGGTGCAAAAAGAGCATCAGGGCAACATCGACAAGGTTGCGCTGACCACCCGCGCATATATCGCCCTGACCAAGGACGGCGCAGCCGTCTACTCCGGCTTCCAGAAGGATAACGCGCTCGTCAACGTCCCCGAGGGACTCGACTCCGGCGTTGTGGACATCGCCGCATCGAGTAACGCCGTCGCCGCCGTCAAGGAAGACGGCACGGTCGTCGTCTGGGGCAACTGCACCAACGGCGAAAACAATATCCCCGAGTTTGAGAGCAAGCCCGTCGAACTCTACGGCGGCCGGTATCACTTCACCGCTCTGATGGACGACGGCGAGGTCATCTCGTGGGGCGACGATACCCACGGACAGGCTTCCGTTCCCGCTTCCGTCAACGAAAAGCAGATCGAAACGGTCTACGCCGGTTTCTATCAGAACTACGCCATCACCACCGACGGCGAGGTCGAAACCTGGGGTCTGCACGGCTACATCTGCGGCACGGACGAGCTGGGTCGTGACGTTCTGAACCGCCTGGTCAACGGCGGCAAGGTCACCATGACCGTCGGCGCGATCTCCGTCATCATCGAACTCATCATCGGCATCATCCTTGGCGGTCTGGCCGGTTACTTTGGCGGCTGGGTCGACAACATCATCATGCGAATCTCCGAGGTCGTCGGCGGTCTGCCGTTTTTGCCGTTCGCGATGATCCTGTCTGCCATCATCGGCACACGCATCACCGTTGAACAGCGTATGTACCTCATCATGGTGGTTCTGGGCGTTTTGTCGTGGCCGGGTATCTGCCACCTCATCCGCGCGCAGATCCTTTCGCAGCGTGAACAGGAATACGTCACCGCCGCACAGGCGCTGGGCGTGCGCGAGAAGAGCATCATCTTCCGGCACATCATCCCCAACGTCATGAGCCTGATTCTGGTCAACGCGACGTTGTCGTTTGCAACGTGTATGCTGACCGAGTCGACGCTGTCGTTTATCGGCTTCGGCATCACGCCGCCCACGCCGACGTGGGGCAATATGCTCACCGGCGCGAACAACTCCATCGTCATCCAGCAGTACTGGTGGCGCTGGGTATTCCCCGCAGCGGTCTTCGGCATCTGCACCATCTGCATCAACCTCGTGGGCGATGCGCTGCGTGACGCAGTTGACCCGAAATCCGCGGAACGATAAGGAGGGGTTGTTGTGGCATTACTGGAACTGAAAGAATTAAAAACCTTCTTTACCACCAAGCGCGGCACGGTCAAGGCCGTCAACGGCGTGAGCTATTCGCTCGAGGCCGGTCAGGTTTTGGGCGTTGTCGGTGAATCCGGCTCCGGCAAGAGCGTCTCTGCCATGAGTGTGCTGCGGCTGCTCGACGGCAACGGCTATATCGAGTCGGGCGAGATTCTGTTCAACGGGCAGGATCTGACGAAGCTGTCGATGAACGAGATGTACAAGATTCGAGGCAACGAGATCTCCGTCATCTTCCAGGAGCCCATGACCAGCCTGAACCCCGTGTTCACCATCTCCAGCCAGATCGCAGAGCCGCTGATGATCCATCAGGGCTTGTCGAAGAAAGAGGCTGCGAAGAAGGCCATCGAGCTTCTGAGCGACGTGAAGATTCCGAACCCCGAGGTCGTCGCCAAGCAGTATCCGCACCAGCTCTCCGGCGGTATGCGCCAGCGTGTCATGATCGCCATGGCGCTGGCCTGCAAGCCGAAGCTGCTCATCGCGGACGAGCCGACCACCGCACTCGACGTGACCATTCAGGCGCAGATTCTGAAACTCATGAACGAGCTGCGCGAGAAAAACGACACCGCCGTGCTGTTCATCACGCATGACCTTGGTGTCATCAACCAGATGGCAGACAACGTTGCCGTTATGTACTGTGGGCAGGTCGTGGAATACGCCCCGGCTGAGACGATCTTCCACAAGAGCGAGTTCTCCCACCCGTACACCGAGGGCTTGATGCTCTCCATTCCCCGCCTGGATACCCCGAGCGATACCCGCCTCGAGGCCATCCCCGGCGCTGTCCCGCACCCGCTGGATCTTCCGAAGGGCTGCAAATTCGCGCCGCGCTGCAAATACGCGACCGAACGCTGCCTGAACGAAGAACCGGAGCTGATTCACGTCTCCGAAAGCCAGCAGGTCCGCTGCTTCTACGCGAAGAAGGAGGACAGAAATGCAAAATAATGATAAGAAAGTTCTGCTTCGCATCAGCAACCTGAAGCAGTATTTCCCCCTCAAGGGCGGCAAATTCGTCAAAGCCAACGACGGCATCACGCTGGATATCTACGAGGGCGAGACGTTCGGCCTCGTCGGCGAGTCCGGCTGCGGCAAATCGACGCTTGGCCGCACGATCTTGCAGCTGTATCATCAGACCTACGGCCGCACGATGTACTATGGCCGGTCGCTGGACGATCTTGCGCCGAAGTACGTGACGGACACCATCAAGAGTCTGAAAAAGCGCCGCACGAAGCTGCACGAGCTGGAGCAAAAGCGCGACAAGCTCGAAGCCGAATACGCCAAGCTTTCCGAGAAAGAGCAGTATGCCATGCACGGCGAGCTGGATACGGCGCGCAAGCTGGCTGAGGATGCGCTGCTTGACATCACCAAGATCGTCGGCGGCTTCCTGATCGTGGACGATCTCGACCCGATCATCGCCATCTACAGCAAGGGCTACGCCATCGCGCGCAAGATCTCCGTACTCGACGAAAAGCGGCAGGGTCTGCAAGTCGATGTGGACGACGCGCAGTACGCCTGCGACCACGCGCAGGAAACCGGCAAGAGCGCAAATCCCGCCGCGCTGGCCAAGGCGCAGGAAAAACTCAAGCAGTGCGACGAAGCCATCGCCGAGCTGCGCAAGCAGCTTGCAGCCGTCAGCGCCGACATTGCAAAAATGCGCGAGCCGTATGCCAACGATCCGCAGTTCCAGAAGTACGAGGCATACCGCGACGACGGCATCGACCTTGCCCGTCTGAACTACAGCGAGATGCGCCGGCTGCGCCGCGATATGCAGCTGATCTTCCAGGATCCGTATTCCTCGCTGAACCCGCGCATGAGCGTCGGCCAGATCATCAGCGAAGGTATGCAGGCGCACGACATGATTAAGAAAAAGGACGCCCGGATGCAGGAAATGGTCCTCAAGATCATGGACGAGTGCGGTCTTGCACCGTATTTCCTGCACCGCTTCCCGCACCAGTTCTCCGGCGGCCAGCGCCAGCGTATCGGCATCGCCCGCGCGCTTGCGACCAACCCGAAGTTCGTTGTCTGTGACGAAGCAGTCTCCGCGCTGGACGTTTCCATTCAGGCGCAGATCATCAACCTGCTGCTCGATCTCAAAGAGCATCAGAACCTGACGTATATGTTCATCACGCACGACCTGTCCGTCGTCAAGTACATCTCCGACCGCGTCGGTGTCATGTACCTGGGTTCGATGGTCGAGCTGGCTGACGCGGATGAGATTTTCCACCATCCCATTCACCCGTACACCGAGGCGCTGCTCAACGCCATTCCGACGACCGACACGGTCGGCGCGAAGGAGCTGTCCATCCTCGAAGGTGACATCCCCAGCCCGGTCAACCCGCCCAAGGGCTGCAAATTCCACACGCGCTGCAAGTATTGCACGGAAATTTGCACACAGGTCGTTCCCGCGTGGGAAGAAGTCCGTCCGAACCACTTCGTCGCCTGCCATCATAAGCTTGCGGAGAAGGAGTAAGCACCATGTTTCTCCAGCGTAAGATCAACCGCGCGATGAAGTTCCAAAAGGAGCAGAAAGAAGCCTCCGAGCAGCAGCCTTTGCCACAGGACAAAGACGAGTTGCAGCTGGAAAAGAAAGACCGGCTGGCCATGTACCTTTCGGCGATGCTGGTCATCATGCCGGTGGCCATCGTGGTGCTGCTGGTACTGAGCTTTGGCTGCTACTTCCTCTTCTTCCACTGAACCCATCCAACCGCCCGGCTTGCCCCTCGGCAAGCCGGGCATTTTCGCGCCGCGCACGAAACGCACCCGCGCCGCATAGATCAGCATGAGGTGATCGAATGCAGATTTACGTGGTGCGAAGCGGCGATACACTCGATTCCATCGGACGAAAGCTTGGCCTTGCGCCGGGCTTTCTCGCGCGATACAACGGTCTGCGCGAACCGTACCGTCTGGCCGTGGGACAGAGCCTGCTCGTTCTCTACCCGCGCAAAAGCGTCACCGTGCAGCCGGGCGATACGCTCGCCTCACTCGCACAGGCAAACGGCGTGAGTCTGCCAGGGCTTTACCGGATGAACCCGAACCTGTCGGGCAGCAGCCGCATCTATCCCGGCCAGACGCTCGTCACCGGGCTGGAACGCGCCGCCACGCGCGGCGCGTTCGTCACGGGCTACGCCTATGCGAACGCGGACGCTACCACTTTGCGCGGGATTTTGCCCTATGCCGGGGCGCTTGCTCCGTTTACCTACGGCTTTACAAGCGAGGCGCAGCTCGTGCCGATGCAAGACGCGCAGCTTTTGACGCTGGCGCGGGAATTTGATGTACGGGCACTGCTGCACCTGTCGACGCTGACGGAAAACGGGACGTTCTCTGCGCTGCAAGCCGGGCAGGTGCTGCGCGAGGAAGCGTTGCAGCGAAAACTTGCCGATGCGGTGATCGCAGAAATGCAGCAAAAGGGCTACGGCGGGCTGGACGTGGACTTTGAGTATTTGGGTGCGGAGCTGGCCGGGGCGTATGCGCAGTTTTTGCAGCTGCTGCATGAAAAACTCGCGCCGCTGGGGCTGCCGCTTTTGGCTGCGCTTGCGCCAAAGACCGCGACAGACCAGCGCGGCAGCCTCTACGAAGGGCACGACTACGCCGCCATCGGCGCGGCGTGTGACGCGGTGCTGCTGATGACGTATGAATGGGGGTACACCTATGGCCCGCCGATGGCGGTCGCGCCGCTCGGCGCGGTGCGGCGGGTGGTGGAGTTTGCGCTCACGCAGATTCCGGCGCAAAAGCTCCTGCTGGGCTTTCCCAATTACGCCTACGACTGGACGCTGCCGTTTACCGCCGGGACGACGCGCGCGCAGTCGATCGGCAACGAGCGCGCACCGCTCATCGCCGCGCAGTACGGCGCGCAGATCGCGTTTGATGATGCGGCGCAGACACCGTATTTTTCTTATCTTGACCAGACCGGGCAGCCGCATGAGGTCTGGTTCGAGGACGCGCGCTCGGCACGCGCGAAGTTCGCGCTTGTTCCGCAGTACGGTCTGCTGGGTCTTGGCTACTGGAACTTCATGCGTCCGTTTACCGCGGGCTTCAGTCTGCAAAATTATCTGTTTTCTCCGGGCTGAGTTCGCATTGACAAAGCTTGCGGTGTGCGGTATTATGAAACAAAAGACAAATCAATTGGAGGGTATCGTATGTCTGCATCAAAGGTCTATTTTACCGATTTCCGCTGCCGTCCGGGCGTGGGTCAGCTCGATAAGCTGCGCCGCCTGCTGGAACAGTCCGACTTTTCCAAGCTGGACTTTGACGGCAAATTCGTTGCCATCAAGCTGCACTTTGGTGAGCTGGGCAACCTGTCGTTCCTGCGCGCGAACTATGCCAAGGTTGTCGCCGATTTCATCAAAGAGCGCGGCGGCAGGCCGTTTTTGACCGACTGCAACACCCTCTACGTCGGCAGCCGCAAACACGCGCTGGAGCATCTCGACACCGCCTACCTCAACGGCTATTCGCCCTTCTCGACGGGCTGCCACGTCATCATCGCAGACGGCCTGAAAGGCTCGGACGATATTGAAGTGCCGGTCGTCGGCGGCGAATTTTGCAAGACGGCGCGCATTGGCCGCGCGGTCATGGATGCGGATATGGTCGTCTCGCTTGCTCACTTCAAGGGGCACGAAGAAGCGGGCTTTGGCGGTGCGCTGAAAAACATCGGCATGGGCTGCGGTTCGCGCGCGGGCAAAATGCTCATGCACGCCGACGGCAAGCCGTATGTTGAGCAAGCACTGTGCGTTGGCTGCGGCGCCTGCGCGCGCATCTGCGCACACGACGGCCCGCAGATCGACAACAAGCTCTGCACCATTGACCATGACAAATGCGTCGGCTGTGGCCGCTGCATCGCCATCTGCCCGAAAGATGCCATCCAGCCGCAGTTTGATTCCTCTGAGCGCCTGCTCAACTGCAAAATCGCCGAGTACGCCAAGGCCGTTCTGGATGGCAGAAGCAGCTATTGCATCAACATTGTGCGCGATGTCTCGCCCAACTGCGACTGCCACGCGGAAAACGACGTGCCCATCGTCCCGGATGTCGGGATGTTCGCCTCGTCCGACCCGGTCGCGCTCGACCTGGCCTGCGCCGAGGCCGTCAACCGCCAGCCGGTTTTGCCCAACTGCGCCATCACCGATCAGGCACATGAGCATGACCACGACCATTTCCATGCCGTCCACGGCAACACCCACTGGCAGGATCTCATCGAACACGGCAAGAAACTCGGTCTTGGCAGCGACGCATACACCCTTGTGACGATCCGCTGAGCGCGGCGCATTACAGTTTTGTTACAAAATGGCCGCGCCGCTTGCAATCGCGCCGGTCTGCGCGTATACTGAATTTAGTATTTCGTCAGACTGGAAGGAGGCTGCTGCCGTGAAGAAGCTGCTGTGTGTGCTGCTGGCCGCAGCGTTGTGCGTGGTGCTGGCACTGCCGTGTGCTGCCGCCGAGACAACAGACTTTACCGATAAACAGGACATTCAAAACCGCAACGCCGTGCAGATGCTCACGGATCTGGAGCTGATCTCCGGCTATGCCGACGGCAGCTTTGGCCCGCAGAAGCTCATCACCCGCGAAGAGGTCGCCAAGCTCATGGCCAAGCTTGCCGATGCCGACGCGGAGCAATATACCGGCACGGCTGCGCCGTTTTACGACGTTTCCGGCTCGTGGGCGCTGTCGTTCATCGCCTACTGCTCCGAAAACGAGATCGTGACCGGCAGCAATGGCCGCTTCCGCCCGGCCGATCATGTCACCGTGCGTGAACTGGCGAAGATGCTGCTCGTCATTCTGGGCGAGGATGCGTCGAACTATGTCGGCGCAAGCTGGGCAAACCATGTCGACCAGGACGCCTTTGCCAAGGGTATTTATGCGGGCGTGAACGTGGAATACACGGCTGCGGCTACGCGCGATATGGCGTGTCTGCTCATCTATAATGCCATGCTCTGTCCCAAAGTCGCAGACAGTACGCAGCAGGGAGATTTGCGCTACGTACTCGACGATCTGATGAACCCCATGTCGTATCTGGAGATCCGCTTTGGCCTGACCCGTTATACCGCCACGCTGACCGGCAACGAGTGCGCCGACCTCACCGGCGGCGGCAAGCTCCCCGCGGGCACGAGCAAACTCGCCGGACACAAGGCATTTGAGATTTCGACCGACCTGAGCCTGCTTGGCCGCAGCGTTGATATCTATGTCAAAGACGGCAAGGTCTTTGGTGTGCCGTGCTACGCGCTCAATGAGATCTACTACACCTTTACCGATGCGTCCGCGCTCAAGGAGATCTGTTCCGGCGGCGGCTTCTCGCTGACGGACGAGACACAGTATTACTACAACTACACACGCGCGAACAAGGATGTCCTGAACAACACGGGTGCGAACGATAAGATCACCGTCATCGACCACGACGGCGACAATGCCTTTGATATCGTCCTCGTCACGGTCAGCCGTCCGGCTACGGTGACGTCGCTCTCGCCGCTGCGCGTCGAGGCCGGTGGACAGGTCTGCGAAGCACAGGCGTTCAGCAGCACTGAGAACTTTGCCATCGGCGACGAGGTCTATTACAGCCTCATCGGCGGCAATGGGTACATCCGCAAGCTCAACTGAATCTTCCTTTAAAAGCCTGCCGCTTGCGCGGCAGGCTTTTTGCGAAACAGGCGGGAAATGAGCGAACAGTCTGCCGGGACGCAGCAGCAGGGGGAAGTGTGAAGGGGGACAAAGCGTCCCCCTTCGCGTTCAATCAAATTGTTTCTTCAAACTGTTATAACAGTTTGAAGAAACAGGCACAGCGGGTAAGTCTACCCGCTGTGCCTGCCGCGCAAGCGGCAGGCTTTTTGCGAAACAGGCGGGAAATGAGCGAACGGTCTGCCGGGACGTAGCAGGGTTTTTGCCTTGCTGCCATACGCATATGGTTGCAAAATCGGCGTGATTGTGGTAAATTTAGAAGAAAGATGAAACCATCGAGGTGATCGCATGAAACGGCTGCTGCTTTTGCTGGTTTGCCTGTTTGCGCTGTGCGTGAGTGCGGGCGCGGCAGAGCCGACCATTTCCAATATGAAAACAGACTGCGCCCTGAGCGAGAACGGCACGTGCCAGATCACGCAGACGCTGACGCTTGAGATCGACGGCACGCAGACGCAGCTGCGGCTGCCGCTCGTGCCCGGCGCGAAAAAGGCTTCCGTCGCGGGCTATAACGCACAGAAGCAGACCGACGGCGATTGCCCGGTGCTGGTTCTGACCGATGAGGCGGGCTTCAGCGGGACGCGCTCATTTACCATTCTCTATACCCTCTCGGGTCTTGCCAGCGAAGCGGATGACGCGCAGACGCTGCGCTTGCCGCTGTTGAGCGCCAAGTGGGAGTATCCCATCACGCGCTATCTCTTCACCGTCATGCTCCCCAAGCCGTTTACCAGCTATCCCACCTTTTCCAGCGGCTATTACGGGGACGTGATTTCCGACTACATCGACCTCAACGTCTCCGAAACGCTTATCAGCGGCACGATCGTCTCCGGGCTGAAAGACCACGAATCGCTGGAGCTGTCGTTGACGCTGGACGCGGGGTACTTCTCCGGCGCGTACCGTTCGCTTTCGTTCAGCTGGGGAGGCATGGCGGTCATTCTGGTGCTGCTGGTGCTGGCGTTCGTCTACTGGTTCGTCACGCTGCGCAGCGCACCCATGCGGGTGCAGACGCGCCCGCTGCCCCCGGATGCGGCGCTGCCGTGCGATCTGCCGTTTTTGCTGTGCGGCGGGCGCATCGGGTTCAATATGCTCGTGTGCCACTGGGCGACGCTGGGCTACCTGACGATCTTCTGCGGCAAAAATGGCCGCGTGGTGCTGCGCCGCCGCGTGGACATGGGCAACGAGCGCCGCGCCGCCGAGGTGCGGCTGTTCGGGATGCTGTTTTCGCAGGGTGACGTGTGCGAGGGCGCGAGCCTTCTGTACAAGCGCACAGCCGAAAAGGCCAACCAGGTGCTGCGCCGCTATTGGGCGAAAAAGCTCTATAACCGCAACAGCGGCAATCCCCTTATTATGCGCGTGCTGGGCGTGCTGGCCGGTGCGCTCACGGCTGCGCAGGCGCTCAGTCCGCTGCTGCCCGGCGGTTTTGTGCGGTGGTTGCTGCTGGTGGCGGCCTTTGTCGTGGGCGGGGTGCTGTTCGGCGTGATTATGTATGCCCCAGCGGCCTATTATCAGGGGAAAACGATGAATCTGGTCCTGAGCGTGCTTTGTGCGCTGGTTCTGCTCGTTCTGGGGCATTTTGGCGAAGGACTGCTTGCTATCGTGCTGGTGATCATCTGCGCCGTTTTGATCGGTGTTTTGACGCTGCACGGCGGGCGCAGGACGCGCTTTGGCGCGCAGATCATCACACAGGCGCTGGGCTACCGGCGGTATTTGCGCCGCGCCACGCAGAAAGATCTTCTGGCGCGGCTGGCGCAGGACGAGCAGTATTTCTACCGCGTGTTACCCTACGCGGAAGCCATGGGGCTTGGCGGGGCCGTTGCAAGGACGCTGGGGCAGACACAGCTTGAGCCGTGCGACTGGTATCAGGAGCAAAAGCCCCTGCCGCAGACCGCGTCCGAGTTCTATGCGCATTTGAAAGAAGCGCTGGCGCTGCTGGAGCTGTCCATCCGGAAATAACGACAAAAAGCGCAGAAAAACCGCTCCAAAATCGACAAAAACCCGCGCACTTTTTTAAAAAAAGTGCGCGGGTTTTGGCATATTTTTTCGTGTTTTGGGTGCGTTTTTTGCGGGGTTTTGGGAGAAAAACGGCTCAGATCTCAAACGTATCGGAGCAGCTGCGGACGTACTCGTAAAACTGCGCCTTGCTCGCTTCCATATAAGGCGTGACCCACAGCGTACCGACACCGAGGCACAGCGCGCCAACGATCAGCCAGCCGAGGAAGCTCAGATCGAGGACGAAGGCCTCCCATTTGTGGCCGTTCATCAGGCGGCGGCTTTCGTTGATGCAGGCGCGCCAGTTGTAGTCCGGATGGTCGAGCTTGACATAGTAGGACATGGAATAGGCGTAGGCTTTGACAATGCCGGGGATGAAGAACAGCAGTGACCACAGCGTGGTGAACAGGCCCGACATAAAGCCAATGAGGAACGTGCCGCCAAAGTCATCCTGAAAGCCGCGGAACATATCGGCCAGCTGGACGGGCTGGCGGTCACGCGCCTGTTTGAGGAAGATGTAGGCCATTCCGTATGCCAAAGGTCCGGTCAGCAGGATGGCACCGATAGCGGGCAGGATGGTGGCAGCTGCGCCGTTGATAAGGCTGATGAGCAGACACACGGCCAGAGCGGTCATCCATGCGTTCTGGAAAATGCCGCCGCCGAGCGTTTCCCGGGCGCGGGCTTTGAGTTCTGCACGATTCATAAGATCACGACCCTTTCTGAGTATTCTCTTTTTTCGTTTCTTCTGACGCATCTATTATACGGCAAGAAAATGGCAATTGCAAGCGTTATGCGCGGCTCTGGCCGGACAGGCACAGAGGAAGCTCCAGCCCGTTTTGCTCGAGCAGCTGCTCGTCGCGCAGAATGACCGACGCTGCGCCGTCTGCGGCCAGCCTGCCGCCCGAAAGCAGCAGCACCCGCGAACAGGTATCCAGTACAAGATCGAGGTCGTGCGAGGCGATGAGCTTAGTCTCCGGGCGCGCTTGCAGAACGTGGATGAGGGTGCGGCGGTTGCGCGGGTCGAGGGCGGTGGAAGGTTCGTCCATCAAAAGCATCTTCGGCTGCATGGTCAGCACCGACGCGACGGAGACCATACGCTTTTCGCCGCCGGACATCTTGTGGTTGTGGCGGTGCTTCAGGTGAGTCAGCTGTAAGCTCGCGAGGGTTTCGTCGGCGCGCGCTTCGGCCTCGGCGCGGCTCAGGCCATAGTTCATCGGGCCAAAGAGCAGATCGTCGAGGACGGTGGGCAAAAACAGCTGGTTATCGGCATCTTGCAGGACATAGCCCAGCGTCCGGCGCACGTCGGCAAGGTTCTCACGCGAGACAAGCCTGCCGTCGACGGTAATGCGGCCTTCATAAGGGAGAAGACCCAGCGCGGCTTTCATCAGGGTGGATTTGCCCGCGCCGTTCGCGCCGATGAGGCCGACCTGCTCTCCGGGAGCGATGGAAAAGGACACGTCCTGCAAAACGACGCGCTCGGCGTAGCGGACGGTGACATGATCGAAATGCAGCATAGTTTTCTCCTCACACAAACAGTCCGCCCAGAAGCGCGGACAGGTCAAACAGTCTCGGCAGGATGATGAGCGCAGCGCCGACAAGCGCATAACACCACGACGCGCCCGCCGGGGTGCGGCTTTGCGCGGCGGTGGGGAAATCTCCGTGGAAGCCGCGCAGTTCCATGCTCTCGTAGAGCGCCTGTGCCCGGTCTAAGCTGCGCAGCAGAAGCTGACCCAGAAACGAGCCCCAGGCAGAAATGTGGATGCCCTTCTGCCCCGGCGCGCGCAGGGCGTAAGCCTGCTGCATGACGGCAACTTCGTCCAGAAGAACGCTGATGTAGCGGAAGGTGAGCAGGAGCAGATTGGTCAGAAGCTTCGGCACGTGCAGCTGCCGCAGGGCGTGGCAGATGGCTTCAATGGTGGTGGTGGCCATGAGCAAAAACGAGGCAAGCAGACAAAAAACACCCTTGGCCATGAGCGTGAGCATCGATACGACACCGCCGCTGACGGCGACAGAGCCGAGGTGCAGGACGATCTGCCGGTCGAAGATCGGGTTGAGCAGACCGACCGCGCACACCAGCGGCAGCACCAGCCGCAGCTTTTGAAAACAGGTGCGCACGGCGATGCCCGAGAGCTGGTAGCCGACAAGCGGGAACAGAAGCATCCAGACCAGACCAGTCAGGTCGTATTTGGGGAACGAGACGGTGACGGCAATATAGAAAATGGTGACAAAGAGCTTACTGAGCGGGCGCAGCCGATGCAGTGCGGAATCCTGCGCGGCCAGCGCGTCGATGGCGCGCAGCTCCTGTCCGGCGCGTTCTGCCTGATTCAAGCGGCAGCCCTCCTTCGTTACGCGCAATACGCGGAAATGGCGAGGCAAGGACTGGCCTTGCCTCGCGGCGGGAAGTGAAAAATGAGATGCGGCGGCTTATGCGCCGGTATGGTCGGGTTTGAGACGTTTGCGCGAGAGCCGGCCAAGCAGACAGATGAGCGCGGCCAGACCCGCGACGATGGCGCAGCCGACCAGACCGGAGACGCTCGTTCCGGCGGGACTGTCAGACCCGGAGAAGCTGTAGTCCGGCAGGAACGAAGTCTTTTCCTGCACGGCGGCAGCCGTCTGCGCGGCGGCGCTGGACGTGCCGTAGTCTTCTTCGTCCAGACCCATGTTGGCCGAATATCCGGCCTCTTCGTTGCCGAACAGGGACCACTCGAGTCCGTCGGGGTGGGAGCTTGCAAGCAGGGACAAGCCGCCGCCGACCACCAGCGCAACGGCAGCCAGAATGGCCAGCGCAGCCGTGCGCGAGCAGCGCGAGGGCTTTTGGGCGGCATCGGCACATTGCAGAAGCTCCGGCCGCGCCTGATAGACAAAGAGCAAAACGACGGCGGTAATCAGGCCTTCGACCAGACCGATGGCAAGGTGGATGGGCTGCATGATGGTGACGAATGCGCCAAAGGGCAGCGCCGTGATGCCGGAGAGGGAAGTTTCCAGCACGACGGAGAAAGCACCCAACTGAAGCGTAAGGACACAGCCAAGCACCGACGCAAGCGTCAGCCGCACGCGCGGCGAAAGGCGCGTGGCGCGCATGAGCGGGCGATAGATGAGATAATAGCCGACAAAGCAGCCGTAGAACGCCATGTTCCAGACGTTTGCGCCCAGCGCAAGCAGACCTCCGTCAGCAAAGAACAGCGCCTGAATGGCGAGAATGACGATCATGGACAAAAAACCGGCCCAGGGGCCGAGCATGGCGCTCAGCAGCATACCGCCGCACAGATGCCCCGAAGAGCCTGTGCCGGGAATGGTGTAGTTAATCATCTGACCGGCAAAGACGAGCGCGGACATGACGGCCATGGTCGGCAGCTTTTTTTTGGCAAGCGCGGGCGCTTGCTTTTCTTCTTTGTGCAGCTGCACGAGCGAAACGCCCGCAGCGGCGGCAGAGGTGGCATAGAGTACCGTGGCAACGGTGGGGGTGAGCAGGGCATCGGCCATATGCATGGGGGAGTCCTCCTTGGAATGTTCTGCGGTTATGATAGCGGAGAATCTCGCGGCGCGCAAGCTCCCCCGGGGGATGTTTTTTGTAAAAAAATCGGTGCGCCGAGCCCGGCGTACCAAATTTTGCGCAAAAAGATCGGTGTGCCGAAGTTCGGCACACCGAAACGCTGTGCCTCAGGCGAGGTGCAGCAGCTGTTCGAGCGCGGCAAGGCGCACACTGGTGCAGAAGACATCCATGGCCTGCGACAGTTCGTCGACCGGCGGCAGGGACGGCGCAATGCGGATGTTGCGGTCTTCCGGGTCGCGGCCATAGGGGAACGTCGCACCGGCGGGGGTCATGACGACACCGGCCTGCTTGCAAAGCGCAAGGGTGCGCCGCGCCAGGCCGGGCGCGGTATCGACGGAGATGAAGTAGCCGCCCTTGGGCGTCTGCCACGAGGCAAGGCCAAGGTCTGCAAGCGGCGCAAGGCAGGTAAGCACACACTGGAACTTGGGTTTGAGCAAAGCTGCGTGTTGGCGCATGAGCGCAAGCGTGTGCGCCTTGTCCTGCAAAAAGCGCACGTGGCGCAGGGCGTTGAGCTTGTCATAGGAGATGGTCTGTACACCGATGAGCGGCAGCAGGTGGGCAAGGTTGGCCTCGCTCGTGGCCAGGACGGAGAAGCCCGCGCCGGGCAGCGTGACTTTGGAGGTGGAGGCAAATTCATAGACCATGTCGGCGTTGCCGGCCTCGCGGCAGAGCGTGAGGATATCGGCGAAGGGGACAAAGTCACCGTCAAATTCGTGGATGCAGTAGGCGTTGTCCCACATGAGGGCGAAGTCCGGCGCGGCGGGCTGCATCGCGGCGATGCGGCGAAGCGTCTCGTCGGAATAGATGATGCCGTCGGGGTTGGAGTATTTCGGCACACACCACATACCCTTGACCGCAGGGTCACGGATAGCCTGTTCGACGCAGTCCATGTCCGGGCCGGTGGGCGTCATGGGGATGGTGATAAGCTCAAAGCCGAGAGACTCGGTGATGGTGAAGTGGCGGTCATAGCCCGGAGACGGGCAGAGCCATTTGACACTGGGGAGCTTACACCAAGGGGTCTGGGAATGCAAAAGGCCGTTGGTATAGCCAAGGCTGACCACTGCGTACATGAGCGCAAGCGAAGCGTTGCCGCCGATGAAGCACTCTGCCGGTTTGCAGCCGAGGATGTCAGCCCAGTAGGCTTTGGCCGACGGAAGCCCCGAAAGCTCGCCGTAGTTGCGCGCGTCAATGCCGTCGCACAGGCAATCGTCCGGGTCGGTCAGGACGTTGAGAATGCCGCTGACGAGGTCAAGCTGCTCTTTGCCGGGTTTGCCGCGTGCCATATTGAGGTGCAGGTCTTTTGCTTGCAGTGCGTCGTAGTGCGATTTGACAGCCGTGTATTCTTCGCGCAGCTGCGCGTCGGTGCGGCTTTGATAGGCAGAAGTCATGGTGGCAGGTTCCTTTCTGTGTGGTGGGATTTTTATTGCCCTACAGTATAGCGCACAAAGCCGACAAATGCAAGACAAAATCGTGCGTTCCGGCTTGACGCGGCGCAGGAAAGTCACTATAATGAGAGAACTTTTGAATGTAGCAGAAATCGAGGAAGAAACAATGCAATCCACACTGCGCCGCCGGGGCGGCATCTCGATGACCGAAGGGTCGCTTTTGGGGAATATTCTCCGGTTCAGCGTGCCGCTGATCTTTTCGCAGCTGTTGCAGGTGCTGTTCAATATGGCAGATGTGGCGGTGGTCGGAAAGTTCTCCAGCGCAAGCGCGTTGGGGTCGGTCGGGTCGACGTCGACGCTGGTGACGCTGTTTACGGGGTTTCTCATCGGACTGTCGAACGGCGTCAACGTGCGCGTAGCGCAGCATCTGGGCGCGCGCGAACACGACAAAACACGCGCGTGTGTGCATACGTCGATGATTTTGTGTACGCTGATGGGCGTTTTGCTGGCGGTGGTGTGCTTCGCGCTGGCCGCGCCGATGCTGGAAGTGCTGCGCACGAAGGACGATCTGCTCGGCGGCGCGGTCTTGTATTTCCGCATCTACGCGCTGGGAATGCCAGCGCTGGGGATCTTCAACTTCGGCAACGCCGTGCTGAGCGCAAGCGGCGATACGCGCAGACCGCTGGTGTATCTGACGGCGGCGGGGATTCTGAATGTGATCTTGAATCTGTTTTTCGTCATCGTGTGCAAGATGGCCGCCGAGGGCGTGGCGCTGGCAAGCGTAATTTCGCAGTATCTGTCTGCGGGGCTGATCGTGTGGCACATGGCGCGGCTGGATGACGCGTGCAAGCTGGAGCTGCGGCTGCTGCGGCTCGAGCGGCAGCAGGTCGGGCGGATTTTGAGTCTGGGCATTCCGGCGGGCATCCAGAGTATGATCTTCGCGGTGGCGAATCTGTTCATCCAGGTCGGTATCAACTCGTTTGACACGGTGGTCGTCTCTGGCAACTCGGCGGCGGTCAACGTGGACAACGTGATCTACAATGTGATGGCCGCGTTCTATACGGCGTGTTCGAGCTTCATGGGGCAGAACTGGGGCGCGGGCAACCGGCGCAGGATGATGCAGAGCTTCTATGTGAGTTTGGCGTACTCGTTTTTGATCGGCGCGGTGCTGGGCGTGGCGTTTTTGCTGTTCGGCGAACCGTTTTTGTACATCTTCACAAACGACGCGCAGGTCGTCGCGGCGGGAATGGAACGGATGCAGATCATGTGCTTCTCGTATTGCATCAGCGCGTTTATGGACTGCGCCATTGCTGCGTGTCGGGGCATCGGCAGGAGCTTCGTGCCGACGGTGATCGTGATTTTGGGTTCGTGCGTGTTCCGCGTGGTGTGGGTGTATACGATCTTCGCGCAGCTGCACACGATACCGGCGCTGTATTTGCTGTATCCCATCTCGTGGACGATCACGGCGGTGGCGGAGATCGCGTATTTTATCCGCTGCTGCCGCAGACTGCCGCTGTGTGCGGGGTGAAACAGGAAAACATATTCGGGCGGATGCCTCTGCCCGCCCGGGATTTCTTCACTCGCACCGCACCTCACCTTGGCTCTCCATTTGGGAGAGCTGTCAGCGAAGCTGACTGAGAGGGCTTTTGCCCAATCTCCACCGCATTCGTAGGGGTCGATGCCTACATCGCCCCGTTGTTGCAAATCTGCACGGCACCCGTAGGGCGGGACTCATGGGTCCCGCCGTTATCAGCATTTTCTTCTCGCTTGTCCGAGAAGAAAACGCTGGCAAAAGAAGAGGGACACCGGGGGGATTCCGATTTCCCCCCGGAACCCCCTTGAACCGGCCAAAGAAACCCCTTGGGTTTCTTTGGAATCTTCCGCTGCGTATGAATGTCCAACAGATATGAACTTGCGAAAGACCGATGCAGAAAGGTACAGCCTGATTATCAGGCTGTACCTTCTATTTGACGCAGATATTAAAT
>CAYSTN010000037.1:0-19495 GCA_964434135.1 uncultured Oscillospiraceae bacterium | reverse complement strand
GATCGCTGTCCCCTTTTTGGAAGCGGTAGATCTGCTTTTCCGTCTCGCCGCCGCCCTTGGCCAGCAGCACATCCGCCGCTTCGATGGCCGGGGTGTCGAGCGGTGTGAAGCCATAGAGGCTGTAAGTCCGGCGCAGAACGTCCATAAACGCCTCCATTTGCAGCTGCGGCTGCGGCAGCAGCTCCATAAACCCGGAGAGCGTATGCGGTTTGATTTGTGCCATGTCTTTGATTTCCTTTCTCATTTCGATAAAAAGCTGCTCTCATCCCATGCTTTGGGACGAGAGCAGAAGTTTGCTTCGTGGTGCCACCCAAATTCAGCGCCGCGCATTGCGCAAGCGCCCTTTTGCGCAGAAAACGGGCTGCGCTGTCCCGGCGATTTCGGCGCGCAGGCGCCTTATACGCACGCTCGGCGGATGTCCTTCCCGACTCTGCTGCAAAAGCCTCTCAGCCGTTGGCTTTCTCTCTGGAGCAGCGGGCAGCCGGTACTGCTTCCGCGTCATTGCTGCGCTGGAGCGAATGCTTCGCCTCAGCGGATGGTCTTTTTGTTTTTCATCATCATACGCCAGTCCAGATCGCCGCGCTGCAATCCCAAAATCAGCATCTCAGCCGAGGCCAGATTGGTCGCGCAGGGGACGGTATAGCTGTCGCACAGGCGCAGCGTGCGCATGATGCGCTGGTCTTCCCACGGGTCGGGGTCGTTGGGGTCGGAGAACATGATGACCAGATCGATCTCGTTGTAGGCAATGCGCGCGTCGATCTGCTGGTGGCCGCCCTGATTTTTGGATAAAAACAGCGTGACCGGCAGCCCCGTGGCCTCGGAGACCAGACGGCCCGTGGCCGCTGTTGCGGAAAGCGAATGCTTGGAGAGAATACTTTTGTACGCGGTACAGAACTGCACCATCAGCTCTTTTTTCTTGTCGTGTGCCATCAGGGTGATGTTCATATGCCCGGCTCCTTTCTGTTCGCTGTGTGTCAGGATTTGATCTTCATGATCGGTACGCGCTGGCCGCAAAGCCGTTTGGCGATATGCAGACACGCCAGCGCAGCGCCGTGATACGTATATTGTACAAGGGGTTTGCCCTCTGCCGCAGCAAGCGTGACGGCGGCGTCTTCCGGCACAACGCCCAGAAGCGGCAGCCCGACACCGTCCATGACGTCGTCGACGGTCGCGCGCATTTTGGCAAACAGACGCACGATGGCGCGGTTGACGATGATGCGCGCAGGAATCCGGCGCTGTTGCAGCAGAAGCTGCGCCGTGCGCGCTGCGTCACGCTGCGAGGCCGGGTCGGCCAGCGCAACAAGCGCAGCCTCATCCGCGAAGCGCAGTGCCAGCCGGAACATCGTCCCCACACCGGCCGGTGCGTCCAGCAGAACCCAGTCATAGTCCGCGCGCGCCTGCTCAATGAGCGCGCCGAAAGTCTCCGGATCGATGGACGAAGGGCTTTCGGTCACGGGCGCGGTCAGCAGCCGCAGACCCTGGATCGTAGGATGCGCCGTGGCGTGGTGCAGCGCATATTCTCCGCGCATGACCGCCGTAAACGGCAAAACCGCTGTGTCGGCCATGCCCAGCGCGATGTCAAGATCGCGCAGCCCGACATCCAGATCGATACACAGTACGCGCTGGCCTTCCATCGCCAGACACGAGGCGATCCCGGCGCACAAAGAGGTCTTGCCTGTGCCGCCCTTTCCGGAGATGACTGCTAAAACCTGTGCCAAGCGCTGTCCCCCTCCTGCGTTCTGATACTCTGCTCTATTATAAACGAAACAATTTGAAAATTCAATGGGAAAGATGTCCCCGCGCGCTTTTTTCTTGCCATATCCCGGGCAAAAACTCCGGTTCTGCCGCAGCCGCACGGCGCATATGCTGTAGGGGAGGCGATCACGATGAAAACGAACAGCATCGAGCAGCGGTTTTGTCTGAGTCTGGTGGTATTTGCGGTGATCGTGCGCCTGCTGCTGGCCACGGGCGCGGCAGCCGCACTCGACACGGCGCTGCGGCTTGCGCCCGCGCAGACGCAAAGCCCGGATGCCGAAATTCTGCTTTTGAAAATTTTAGCGCCGCAGCCAAAGACCGTCGTCGCCGCGCAGCCGCAGATCATACCGCAGCCGCTGCCGCAGACAGGCTCTGCCGCGCAAACACCGTCGCAGCCCCTCTGCGTCCGGCCCGTTTTCACCGCCGAAGAAGCCGAGGCCATCGAGATTTCCGGTGCGTGCAGCTATCCGGTGGACAAGCAGGCGCTGCTGCTGCGTCCGTCGACGCTCACGCTTGCCGACGGCGGCGCGCCGAGCGTCCTCATCGTACATACCCATTCCAGCGAAGCGTACACCATGGAAGTGGGCTTTACCTACACCGAGTCGGACACGCAGCGCACCCAGGACGCAAACTACTCCGTTATCCGCGTCGGTGAAGAAGTAGCCGACGCGCTGCGCGCGGCGGGCGTCGGGGTCATCCACGACACGCAGCTGAACGATTACCCCAACTACTCCGGCGCTTACGAGCGGATGCGCCAGACCATCGAGGGGTATCTGGCCGAATATCCCGGCATCACGATGGTGCTGGACATCCACCGCGACGCAGCTGCCGATGCGCGCGGCGCGCCCGTTGCGCTGCGCGCCGAAGTCGGCGGCGAGCCGTGCGCGGCGCTGATGCTGGTCGTGGGCACGGACGAGGGCGGCTTACCGCACGATAACTGGCAGGAAAACCTGGCCAACGCGCTGAAGCTGCAAGCGCTCATCGAGCGCGCCGCGCCGGGGCTGTGCCGCCCGCTTGATTTGCGCACCGAGCGCTTTAACCAGCACGAAACGCCCGGCTCTTTGCTGGTCGAAGTCGGCGCAAGCGGCAACACGCTCAGCGAAGCGCTGCGCGCAGCGCGCATTCTGGCGCAGGCACTCGTCTTACAGCTGCGCGGCGAGATTGCGGCGTGAGCTGCGTCCAATTCCTGCCACACCGGAGCAGCACGGAGCGTCGGAAAAATTTTTCGGAAATATTTTTGCCGACCCCATTGACAAACCGCATAAGGGACGCTATACTATAACCGTAATGATAATTATTATCAATATTGATTCAGCAAGGAGTGCTGCCCATGTCCACCGCCAGAAAGCACAGCCGCAAGCGCGACGCGATCCTGGAGTGTCTGCGCTGCACGACCAGCCATCCGACTGCGGAATGGGTCTACAACCAGCTCAAACCGGCTATCCCCGATCTGTCGCTGGCCACCGTCTATCGCAATCTGGCCATGTTCAAGTCCGAAGGGACGATCGATTCCGTCGGCGTGTACAATGGTCTGGAACGCTTTGATTTTCGCACCGACCCCCATGCACACTTTATCTGCCGCACGTGCGGCGCAGTGAGCGACATCAACTGGCTTGAACTGCCGGAAAGCTCGCTGGAGCAGGTCGAACAGCTGACCGGCGCGCACGTCGACGGCTGCCGCATTGCCGTGAGCGGTGTGTGCGCCGCGTGTACGGCAAAA
This sequence comes from uncultured Oscillospiraceae bacterium, assembly GCA_964434135.1. Lineage (GTDB taxonomy): Bacteria > Bacillota > Clostridia > Oscillospirales > Oscillospiraceae > CAG-170. The sequence continues at coordinate 16,020 of CAYSTN010000037.1, read as the reverse complement.
CCCTGATCGTGTTCTCTCAATTCTAACCATTATAAAACAAAAAACAACATTACGGAGGAAATCATCATGAAGAAATTTGTTTGCAAGGTCTGCGGTTACATCCACGAGGGCGACGCTGCGCCCGCCGAATGCCCGGTCTGCCACGCCAAGAGCAAGGCGTTTGAGGAAGTCAAGGGCGAGCTGACGCTGGCCGCCGAACATGAATATGGCATCTATGCTAAGACCGTCAAGAACAACCCCGACATCTCCGACGCGGACAAGGCGTACATCTTTGAGCAGCTGAAGGCCAACTTCACCGGCGAATGCTCTGAGGTCGGTATGTACCTGTGCATGGCGCGCATCGCGCACCGCGAGGGCTATCCGGAGATCGGCCTGTACTGGGAAAAGGCTGCTTACGAAGAAGCCGAACACGCGGCCAAGTTCGCCGAAATGCTGGGCGAAGACCTCGAGCCCAACATGAAGGCCACCACCCGCGACAATCTGGCCTGGCGTGTCGACTGCGAGTTCGGCGCAACGCAGGGCAAGTTCGAGCTGGCCAAGTGCGCCAAGCAGAACAACCTCGATGCCATCCACGACACCGTCCATGAGATGGCCAAAGACGAGGCTCGTCACGGCAAGGCGCTCAAGGGTCTTCTCGACCGCTACTTTGGCAAGTAAGCTGCACCGGAGGACGAACGCATGAAATACGTCTGCGAGGTCTGCGGCTGGGTCTATGACGAGCAGGAAGCCGGAGTCAAGTGGGAAGACCTTCCCGATGACTTCGAATGTGAACTTTGCGGCGTCGGCAAAGACCAGTTCACATCGGAAGAATAAACAGTTCACACCGGAAGAATAAGCAATCAGCGGGAAGCACTTTGGCGCTTCCCGCTGATATGTCATTCAGACATACAATAGAAAATGTCCTGCCTTTCTCGAAGCCTTGCGTTTATACGTGGGGTTCTCATGTAGAGATGGTGGGACGTTTTTATTTGGGATGAATCTCCAGCGTTGATACGGCATACTCCATGACGGAAGAAATACGCAATATCTAATTGTTTTCAGAATCATACTGGTTTTTTCATTTACATTCCCCTTTTTCATTTGTATAATAAAGACAAATCCCGACAGGAGGCAGTAGATCATGAAGCTTCGAAAATTCCTGCCCTCACTTGTGATGTGGCTTTTGTTTGAGGCCATTGCGGTGACGCTTTGGCTCACGCTGGACAACATCTTTTACCTGTTCAATTTTTCATACATCGGCACGGCCATCGCCGTTGGGCTGGTGCTGTACGGGCTGAAGAAAAAATACGCCCGCAACGTCGTGCAGTTTGCCGTCGGACTGTATATGCTGGTGTATCTGGGCTTCCTCAGCCGGGAGAATATGCAGATCGAGGGCTTCTGGTACTATCTGTTTTTGGGCGTGTTTGAGGCCGCGACCATCCACTACGCCGTCGCAAAGATCTTCGGCCCGCTCGTTTTCGGGCGCGGCTGGTGCGGCTACGCCTGCTGGACGGCAATGGTGCTGGATTTGCTGCCGTACAAAAAGCCTGCTGCGCCGCGCAGGCGCTGGGGCTGGGTGCGCTACGTGGTCTTCGCGGGCGCGCTGGTGTTTGTCTCACTTCTGTTTGTGCTGCAAATTCCGAACAAAGAGAACATCATGTGGTGGAGCTTCCTCGTGGGCAACGCCCTGTACTACGCCGCCGGAATCACGCTGGCGTTCGTATGCAGGGACAACCGCGCGTTCTGCAAGTATATCTGCCCCATCACGGTGTTTTTAAAGCCCATGAGCCGCCATTCGCTGTTTCGCATCCGCCTGGACGAGACGAAGTGCATCGGCTGCGGCAAGTGTGAGCGCGTCTGCCCGATGAACGTCGAAGTTCCGTCCAACTCGCGCAAAAAGAAAAACGCAACCGACTGCATCCTGTGCATGAAGTGCGTCGACGAATGCCCGAAAAATGCACTGCGCCTGTAAAACGCACTCGGAGCGGCGGTTGCGTCTCCATCTTTGTGCATCCTGCCTATTTGCATGATCTGCGCAGCGTGTGGTAAACTGGTTCTGTGAATACCGCGAAAGGAGCTTTTTTATGAACGAATACGAAGTTCTCATCGAGACGATCAACCCCTGCGGCGGCGAGGCTCACGCAAGCAGGGATTTCAAAGAGATCGAGGCCGAAAGCCCCGAGGCATATGTCAACGCACAGGGGCGCTACCCCATTCTCGACAGCGGCAAAAATGCCGCCGGTGACGTTGTCATCACCACCGGTGACGGCAAGGGCAGCATGATCCGCTACACCTTTACGGCATGAGCATAAACAGCAAAACCCCCGGCGCACCGTGCGGTGCGCCGGGGGTCTGTTCGTTATAACGGGTTTTTCTTGATCTTCGCGAACGCTCTGGGGTAGGCCTGTGGGGTCAGGCGCTGCTTGCGGATGATGACCACGCGGTGCGTCGCGTCGGCAATGGGATATTCATATACCCGCTCAACCACGCCGCCGAGCTGCGCGATTCCGCGCCGCGCTTCGTCGATCTCCTCGTCGGCCAGCGCGCCCTTCATCGCCAGAAACACGCCGCCTACGCGCACATACGGCATACACAGCTCTGCCAGCACGTTCAGCCGCGCCACGGCGCGCGAAGTCGCAATATCGAACTGTTCGCGGCAGCTGCCCACGTATTCTTCAGCGCGCGCCGTGATGACCTCGGCCTCAATGCCAAGCGTCGGCAGCACTTCGCGCAGCCACGCCATGCGCTTGCCCAGCGAGTCGAGCAGCGTCAGCCGGATACTTGGCTCACCGATCTTGAGCGGAACACCCGGGAAGCCCGCGCCGCAGCCGACATCGATGACGCGCGCGTTTTGAAACGGCGCGGCGCGCAGCAACGCCAGGCAGTCGAGAAAATGCAGCTGCGCCACGGCGCGCGGGTCGGTGATGGCCGTGAGGTTCATGACCTGATTCTTTTCCAGCAGCGCCGCGCCAAAGGCGCATAGCGTATCGATCTGTTCCGGGCACAGCCCGGAACTGTGTTCTAAAGTCTGTTTCATGTTCCTTCTTTTCGTAAAAACAGTACGCCCATCGTGCCCGGGCCGCAGTGGCTGCTGATGGTGCAGCCGGCGCGCGCGCAGATCAGCTCTTCAAACGGTTGTAAGCTTTGCACAGTTTGCACAGCTTTTTGCACCAGCTCCTCCGGCATTCCGGAGTGGCACACGCACGCGCGGCGCAGATCGAGATCGTCCCGACCCGCCAGCCGGTCGCGCAGATAGGCTTCCATACACGCGCCATAGCTGCCGCGGTACTTTTTTCCCACCTGCATCCGGCCATCTTGCACCTCGATGCACGGGCGCAGCCGCAGCAGATTCGCGCCCAGCACCGTCACCGCCGAACACCGGCCGCCTTTTTTCATATACTCCAGCCGGTCGAGGATAAAGCTGGCCTCGACCCGGCTTGTCAGCGCTTCGAGCGCCGCTGCGATGCGCTGCGGCGCAAGTCCCTCTTGCGCCATACGCGCGCACTCCAAAACGACCAGCGCGTGGCCGAACGAGAGATTGCGCGAGTCCACCACATAGACATTGCCGAACTCCGCTGCGGCCAGCTTTGCGTTTTGATAGCAGCTGGAAAACTCGGCACTGATGCAGATATGTATGACAAAGTCGTTGTGCGCGGACAGTTCGGTAAACAGCCGGACATAATCCGCAAAATTGATCGCCGCTGTCTGCGGCAGCGCTCCACCTGCGTCCACGTGCGCGTAGATATCGTCCGGGAAGACGTCTATCCCGTCGCGCAGCGTCCGCTCGCCCATGTTGATGTAGAGCGGTACAACCCGAATGTTATACTGCGCCTGCAACTGTGGGCTGAGATCACAGGTAGAGTCCGATGTGATCTGATATCGCATTTTTTCATCCATCCTTTAAAAAACTAGACCGCTGCGTCCGACCCGGACGCGCGTTTTTGCCGCAGCGCACGGAAAAACGTCCGCAGCTGCTGCGCGCATTCTTCTTCCAGCACGCCGCCACACACCTGCGGCTGAAAGCAGCCGGGCAAATGCAGCAGGTCGATCAGTGACCCCGCCGCGCCCGTTTTCTGATCGCGCGCGCCATAGACCACGCGCGGCAGATGCGCGTTCAAAATCGCACCGGCGCACATCGGACACGGCTCAAGCGTGACATACAGCGTACACTGCCACAGCCGCCAGCCGCCAAGCGTCTGGCAGGCCTGCGCAATGGCCTCGAGTTCCGCGTGAGCCAGCGCACTTTTTCCGCTCTCCCGGCGGTTGCGCCCCTGGCCAACGACACGCGAGCCCAGTGTTATCACACACCCCACCGGGACTTCGCCCTCTGCCGCAGCCTGCTGCGCAAGCAAAAGCGCCTGCCGCATATATTCCTGATCGTCCAGCCGCCTCACCTCCCGCAAAAAGGCCGTGCCTGTCCGGCCGCTGCGCGGCGCTTTGGAAACAAAACCGCGCGCAACTTTGTACCATCATACCCGAAAACCCACCGTTCGTCAACACCCGCCGCAAAAAGACCCCCGGCCAGAGCGCCTGACCGGGGAAAGCTTGGGGTTGTGGGATCCGGCAGCGGCAAGCCGCCGCCGGGGGATATGAAGTGCGCTCGCATTGGATAAGCTGTAGCCATACGATACCACCGGCGCGCGGAAAAGTCTGCCGAACGCTGTCGGGCGGGAAAATTTTTTCCGGCGCTGGCGCGCAGCTTGCAAACGGCGGCTATAGCTGATAAAATACGAAGTCAGAAACCAACAACGGAGGCATTGGCATGGAATTTGACGCGGGTCAATACGACGTGGCCGTCATCGGCGCAGGACACGCCGGGATCGAGGCCGGGCTGGCCTGTGCGCGGATGGGGCTACAGACCGTCGTCTTTACCATCAATCTTGACGCAGTCGGCAATATGCCCTGTAATCCCGCCATCGGCGGCACCGGCAAGGGGCATCTGGTACGCGAGCTGGACGCGCTGGGCGGCGAAATGGCGCGCGCGGCTGACCGTTCGTGCATCCAGTACCGGATGCTCAATCTCGGCAAAGGGCCGGCGGTCCACTCCCTGCGCGCACAGGCCGACCGGCGGCACTACCAGGAAGACATGAAGCGCGTACTCGAGCAGCAGCCGCGCCTTGCGCTCAAACAGGCGATGGTCACGGCCATCCGCCTGCAAAACGGGCGCGTCAGCGCCGTTGTCACGCGCCTGGGCGCGGTGTATTCCGTGCGCGCGTGTGTCATCGCCTCCGGCACCTATCTCGACGCGCGCGTCATCACCGGTGACTGCGCATATTCCTCCGGCCCGGACGGAATGCAGGCCGGCATCGGCCTTGCCGAACAGCTCGGGCAGCTGGGTCTTCGGCTGCGCCGGTTCAAAACCGGAACGCCGCCTCGCGTCAACCGCCGCTCCATCGACGTAAGCCGGATGGAGCTGCAACCCGGTGACGAAACGCCCGTCCCCTTTTCCTTCTCCACCACCACGCCGCCGGAAAACAAAGCGGTGTGCTACCTGACCTATACCAACGAAAAAACCCACGCTATCATCCGCGCCAACCACGACCGCTCGCCGCTGTTTAACGGACTGATCGAGTCGGTCGGCCCGCGCTACTGCCCGTCCATCGAGACGAAGATCGACCGCTTCCCGGACAAACCCCGGCACCAGCTGTTTGTTGAGCCATGCGGTCTTGGCACGGACGAGATGTACATTCAGGGGCTTTCGTCCAGCCTGCCGGAAGACGTGCAGCTGGAAATGCTGCACTCCATCGCCGGGCTCGAACACGCGGAAATGATGCGCCCGGCCTACGCCATCGAATACGCCTGCATCGATCCGACGGAGCTTCTGCCGACGCTCGAGTGCAAAAAAATCCCCGGCCTGTATGGCGCAGGGCAGTTCAACGGCTCATCCGGCTACGAAGAGGCCGCCGTGCAGGGCTTTGTCGCGGGCGTCAATGCCGCGCTGGCCATCCAAAGCAAGCCCCCGCTCGTTCTCAAACGCTCGGACGGCTATATCGGTACGCTCATCGACGATCTGGTCACCAAGGGCACCGAAGAGCCGTACCGAATCATGACCTCCCGCTCGGAATACCGCCTACTTCACCGGCAGGACAACGCTGACGAGCGCCTGAGCGCCATCGGCCACCGCATCGGGCTTGTGTCCGACGCGCAATACGCCGCCGTGCAGGAAAAATACCGCGCCGTGCAAGCCGAAATTCGCCGTCTGGAATCCACCGGCGTGGCCGCGAGTGACGCGCTCAACGCACTGCTCGACGCGCACGATACCGCGCGCGTGGAAGGTTCGGCGCGCCTTTCCGATCTGGTTCGCCGACCGCAGCTGTGCTACGCGGCGCTTGCGCCGTTTGACCCGGCGCGCCCGGCCTTGCCCGCAGCCGTGTGCGAGGCCGTGGAAATCCGTATGAAATACGCCGGGTATATCGCCCGCCAGCAAAAGCAGGTCGAGGAGTTTGCCCGCGAAGAGGGGCGGCTGTTGCCGCCGGAGATCGACTATCTTCAGATTCAGGGGCTTCGCGTAGAGGCGCGGCAAAAGCTCGATGAGATTCGCCCGCTGTCCATCGGACAGGCCAGCCGCATCAGCGGCGTTTCCCCGGCGGATGTCGCGGTGCTGCTCATCTGGCTGGAACAGCACAAACGAGAAAAGGAGTAACCCATGTTTTTTGATTCTCACGCCCATCTGGGCGAGGCGTGTTTTGCGCAGGACTTTGACCAGATCGTCGGCAAAATGCGTGAAAACGACGTCGGCGGGCTGATGGAGATCGGCTGTGACGCGCCTTCGTCCCGCCACGCGATCGAGCTGGCCGAGCGCCATGACTGGATCTGGGCTGCCGTCGGCAGTCACCCGGACGACGCAGAGCAGGTCGACGCAGCGCGCATCGAACACTACCGCGCCCTGTGCGCGCACCCGCGCGTCAAGGCCATCGGCGAGATCGGTCTGGACTATCACTATGAGCAGCCCGCGCGCGACGTGCAGCAGCGCGCCTTCCGTCTGCAACTCGAACTGGCGCAGCAATTGCAGCTTCCCGTTGTCATTCACGAACGCGAAGCGCACGAAGACGCGCTGCGCATTCTTGCGGATTTCCCGGACGTGACGGGGGTGTTCCACTGCTTCTCCGGCAGCTGGGAGCTGGCGAAAGTCCTGCTCGCGCGCGGCTGGTATCTGGGCTTTACGGGTGTGGTGACGTTCAAAAACGCGCGCAAGGCCGTTGAGGTCGTGGAAAAAATGCCGCTTGATCGGCTGCTGATCGAGACGGACTGCCCCTATATGGCGCCCGAACCCTTCCGCGGACGGCGCAACGACCCCAGCCTTGTTCCGTATGTTGCGAAAAAAATCGCCGCGCTGCGCGCGCAGAGCGTCGAGGCCATCGCCGCCGCCACGACCGACAACGCCCGCCGCCTGTTCCGCCTCTAACGCCCCCGGCGCGGCCTCGCCGCGCAAAATCCGCAAATCACCGCCGCACCCGTAGGGGTCGATGCCCACATCGACCCGGCGCGGCTTCGCCGCGCCCTTGGCTCTCCCTCTGGGAGAGCTGGCGGCAAAGCCGCCTGAGAGGGCGAACCCCCAAAAAGCCACAAGACCCGCCCGGGCATCTGCCCGGGCGGGTCTTGTGCATACATTCTTATTCCGGAATCTGCCCCACACCGTCCAGGATGTAGTTCGGCCGGTAGGGATAGTCATCCACTTCCGCGCGGCTGGTGCAGCCGGACAGAACCAGCACCGTTGTCAGGCCGGATTCCAACCCCGCGATCATATCGGTGTCCATGCGGTCACCGACCATGGCCGCTTCCTCGGAGTGAACGCCCAGCAGCCGCAGCCCTGTGCGCATCATCAGCGGATTGGGCTTGCCCATAAAATAGGCCGTCTTGCCCGTAGCCAGCTCGATCGGCGCGACCAGGGACCGACACGCCGGGGCAATGCCCAGCTCGGTCGGACCGGTGAGGTCGGAGTTTGTCGCGATGAGCCGCGCGCCGCCGAGAACCAGCCGGACGGCCTTGGCGATCATTTCATAGTTGTACGTCGCCGTCTCGCCGACAACGACGTAATCGGGGTCGACGTCGTTCATCGTGATGCCCACGTCGTAGAGCGCATTGACCAGCCCCGGCGCGCCGATGACATACGCCGTGCAGCCCGGTGCCTGCTTGCTCAAAAACGCCGCCGTAGCCAGCGCGCTGGTGTAAAAGTGTTCCTCGCTGATGTCCAGCCCCATGCGCAGCAGCTTCTGCCGCAGCTCCTTGGGCGAACGCTCCGACGAGTTGGTCAGAAACAAAAACCGCTTCTCGTGCGCGTTGAGCCAGCCGACGAACTCGCGTACACCGGGCAGCAGCTGGTTGCCGCGGTAGATCACGCCGTCCATGTCGCAGATAAAGCCTTTGCGTTGTCTTAAAATTTCCAGATTCATTGTCATAACTCCTCTCTTCCCGCTCCTGTGGCGGGGTATCTGTATTTCATTTGCATCCACGCCCAGTATAGAGGAGAAATGCGCAGATTTCAAGACATTTTACACAATTTTTACAAACATTTTTCGTGCATTTTACCGGTTTACCGCAGGAAGCCCTCCAGAATCTTTTCCTCGGCCTCTTCCGGGGTCAAGCCCAGTGTCTCGAGTTTCAGCAGCTGTTCGCCCGCAATGCGGCCGATGGCGGCCTCGTGCATGAGCGACGCATCGACATGGTTGCACGAAATTTCCGGGATGGAGCGCACTTTCGCCGCGCCCATGATGATCGAGTCGCACGAAACGTGACCGAAGCACGCAGCGTTGCCCTGTACGCGCGGGTAAAAGACCTGCGTCGAGCTGCCCTTTGCCACGGAGCGCGAAACGACGCGCGTGCGCGCGCCCGCGCCGTTGAGCAGCACATCCATCTCGCTCGTGGCGTGCTGTTCGCCCTCGGTCAGGAGCTTTTCGTTGATCTGAATCTCCGCGCCCGCGCCGTTGGCTTCTATGCGGGTGTAGCGCTTCGTATCGTCCACGCCGCCGATCTGGCTCGTGTCCATGATGATGCTTGCGCCCTCGTCGAGGTAGACCACGGTTTGCGGGTTCAAAATACGCTTGCCCGCGCCGCTTCCCTCGCCGTAGTGCTTTTCGATGTAGTGTACCTTCGCGTTCTTGCCGATATGGAACGTGTGGATACCGTCATGCTCGGAGTCGCAGTCGCCGCAGTTGTGGATGCCGCACCCGGCCACGATGGTCACGTCCGCACCCTCGCCGACGAAGAAATCATTGTAGACCAGATCGTGGAAGCCCGCCTTGCTCAAAACCACCGGAATGTGAACATTCTCGTTCCGGGTGTTGGGCGCGATGTGGATGTCGATGCCGTCTTTGTCGGTCTTGGAGACAATGCGGATCTGCTCGGAATCCTGCCGGAACGCGCGCTGGCCATCGAGCCGGATGTTGACCGCGCCCGCCGGAATGTCGGCCATGTCGGCCACGGTTTGCAAAATATGCTTTTGTACGTCGTTCAGCACGTCCCGTTCACCTCCAGAAGATTGCAGCCCGTCACCGTCTGCGCCAAAAGCCGCGGGTAAAGCGCGTCCGCCGTGCCGCGTCCGGCGATCTCGCCGCCGGCGAGCAGAATGATCTCGTCCGCCAGCCGGATGATGCGCTCCTGGTGCGAGATGATAAGGATCGTCCGCCCGCCCTTTTCGTGCAGGTCACGGAACGTCTCGGTCAGCCGCGCAAACGACCACAGGTCGATACCGGCCTCCGGCTCGTCGAAGATCATAATGCGGGAGTTTTTTGCCAGCAGCGTGGCGATCTCGATGCGCTTGACCTCGCCGCCGGACAGGCTCGTGTCCACGTCGCGGCCAAGATAGTCGCGCGCGCACAGTCCCACCTGCGTCAGATACGAACACGCCTCGTCGTGCGAAAGCGTTTTGCCCGCCGCGATGGTCAAAAGGTCTTTGACCTTCATGCCCTTGAAGCGCGGCGGCTGCTGGAAGGAATACGAAATACCGCGGCGCGCGCGCTCGGTGATGGAAAGACCCGTGATATCCTCGCCGTCGAGCAGAATCTGCCCGCCCGTCGGCGTAGCCAGCCCCATCATCAGCTTGGCCAGCGTTGTTTTGCCGCCGCCGTTCGGGCCGGTAATGACCAGAAATTTTCCGTCTTCTACGTCCAGACTGACATTTTTAACGATGTCCGCGCGCCCCTGCGCGCCGTCTGCCGTCAGACTGATGTTTTTCAGTGTGAGCATACTTCGTCCTCTTTTATCCATAAACGGTTGGAAATGCTTTCATAGTATAGCATAGTTTGTTCATTTGTGCAACGAATAGCCCTGCGGGGAGAAAAACTTTCTGCGTTTTTTCAGGAAAATTCCGCGTCCGTTCCTATACAAATCGCCAAAGGTCTGCTATAATGTCCATACGAGCGACCATTTGAAAGGGGTGTATGACCGATGTCCGTTTTATCCGCTGTCATCTTTGTACCGGATGACACTGCAAAAACGCGATACGTCCGTCCCATGATGCTCCAGCCGATCATGGGTTTGCCGCTGCTTGCGTGGCTGACCCGTTCGTTGTCCGCAGGAGGGGTCGGGCGCTTCTTTTTGGCCTGCCATGCGCAGTACGCCGACGAGGCAAAAGCCTGCTTCCCGCCCGCGTGTGAGCTGCACTGCGCACAGATGGAGCAGACAGCGGAGCAGCTGCGGGTGTTCCTGTCTGCCGCCGATGCGCAGCAGGATGTCATCGTCGTGACCGGCGCGGCCATCATCAGCCCCTTCGCCTGCGAAGACGAAGTCTTCTGCGGCGCTCCCGTTGACAGCGGCCTCAGCTGCGTCAGCGCCGGGACGCTTCTATCCGCGCTGGACGAATCGTTCATCCTCACCGACTTCCTCAAAGCCCACGCCGTTGCCTATACCGACCGCGACGGGGTCTATGCCGTCTCGTCGCTCCAGCAGCTGACGCAGTGGCAACCGATCTTGACGCGCAGCGTTTTGTACGAGCTGGCCGAGCAGGGCGTGAGCATCTGGGACTATGACCACACCTATGTTGAGCCGGACGTGCAGGTCGGCGCAGGCACGCAGCTGCTGCCCGGAACGATCCTGCGCGGCAAGACCGTCATCGGCGCGCAATGCGTCATTGGCCCGAACAGTCTGCTGGAAAACGTCCGCATCGGCGAGCGCACCACCGTCAACGCCTCGCAGCTGTACGACTCCGAAGTCGGCAGTGACACCACCGTCGGCCCGTTTGCCTATGTGCGCCCCGGCTCGCGCCTTGGTTCGCACGTGCGCTGCGGCGATTTTGTCGAGGTGAAAAACTCCACCATCGGCGACGGCACCAAAGTCTCGCACCTGACTTACGTCGGTGACAGTGACGTCGGCCGCAACATCAACTTTGGCTGCGGCACGGTCACGGTCAACTACGACCGGGTGCAGAAATTCCGCACCGTCATCGACGACGGCGCGTTCATCGGCTGCAACACCAACCTCATCGCGCCCGTCCATGTGGGCGAGGGCGCATACATCGCCGCCGGCTCTACCGTGACCGACGATGTTCCCCCGGCTGCGCTGGCCATTGCCCGCGCCCGCCAGCAAAACAAGCGCGACTGGGCCAACCGCCACAAGCGCAAGCACGATTGATCGTATCCCCGACGGCGGCGCGCCGTCTTCTGATAAACCAAACATCCACAACAAGAACAGACTCAACAACACACAAGAGAGAGGGTAATTTCATATGATTTCTCATGGTAAGAACGTCAAGGTCTTCTGCGCGAATGCCAACCGTCCGTTTGCCGAGGGTGTCTGCCGCAAGCTGTGGCTGCCGCTGGGCGACTGCACGGTAAATACCTTTGCCGATGGCGAGGTTTCCGTGACCATCAATGAATCTGTCCGTGGCAGTGACGTATTTCTGGTTCAGTCGACCTGCAAGCCGGTCAACAACAACCTGATGGAGCTGCTCATCATGATCGACGCCTGCCGCCGCGCCTCTGCCGGCCGCATCACCGCCGTTATCCCGTACTTTGGCTATGCCCGTCAGGATCGCAAGGCCAAAGGCCGTGACCCCATCTCTGCCAAGCTCGTTGCCAACATGATCGAAGCTGCCGGTGCAGACCGCGTTCTGACGATGGATCTGCACGCCGCACAGATTCAGGGCTTTTTCGACATTCCCGTCGACAACCTGCTCTCCAACCCGATCTTTGTGAAATACTATATGTCCAAATTTGAGCATCCCGAAGACATGGTCGTTGTCTCGCCGGATGTCGGCTCGGTTGCCCGCAGCCGGATGTTCGCCAACAAGATGGGCATGAACCTCGCCATCGTCGATAAGCGCCGGGAAAAGGCCAACCAGTGCGAAGTCATGAACGTCATCGGCGACGTGCGCGGCAAAAAGTGCATCCTCTTTGACGACATGGTCGACACTGCCGGTTCTTTGTGCAATGCGGCCAAGGCCATCGTTGAAATCGGCGGCGCGACCGAGGTCTACGCCTGTGCGACGCACGGTGTGCTTTCCGGCCCTGCCAACGAGCGCATCGCCAACAGCTGCATCAAAGAGCTGACCTTCCTCAACACCATCCCGCCGCTTGAGGGTGCTTGCAGCAAGATCAATTATCTGGACGTCTCGCCCATCTTCGCCGATGCCATCCAGAGAATTTACGAAGAAAACTCGATGTCTGTTCTGTTCTAAACCATGCTGTTTCCACGTACCACGCTGGACTGGCTGATCGTCGGGCTGGGCAATCCCGGTTCGCAATACGCCACGACCCGGCACAATACCGGCTTTATGACCCTTGACCTGCTGGCTCAGCGCCTGCAGGTCAAGGTTTCCAAAGAGCGCTTCCGCGCCTTGACCGCACAGGCAACTTACGAAGGCCAGCGGCTTCTTTTGATGAAACCGCAGACCTTTATGAACGCCTCCGGCATCGCGGTCGAAGCTGCCGCGCACTACTATAAGATCCCGCCGGAGCGCATCCTTGTTTTGTTTGACGATATCTCCCTGCCCGTTGGCCGCCTGCGCATCCGCAAAGACGGTTCAGCCGGCGGGCACAACGGTCTGAAGTCGATCATCTCCATGCTTGGCTCAGACCGCTTCCCGCGCGTCAAAATCGGTGTCGGTGCAAAGCCGCACCCGGATTATGACCTGGCTGACTGGGTCTTGTCCACGGTGAACAAGGCCGACCAGCCCGCCTACCAGTCTGCCCTGCGCAGCGCCGCTGACGCTGCTTTGTGCGTCGTGACTTCCGGCTGTGACAAAGCCGCCGCAGCCTACAACGGCAAACTGCCCTGACGCGCAGCCAAAGAAAGAATATGTTCTGCCTCACGCATAGGAACAGCCGCTCCTATGCGCGTTGGCTGTTGGTCAAAAAATCGTTTTGGAGGCATCCATGAACCTTCTGCTTCAGCTTTTGCAACAAAGCCCGGACTACCGCCGGCTTCTTCAGGCCGTCGACGCGCGGCAGGCCGTTGCCGTCTCCGGCCTGAGCCAGGCGCCGCGTAGCCATGTGCTTGCGGCGCTGCACGAGCATTCCGGCCGCCCGCTCGTTGCCGTGTGTCAGGACGATCTGTCGGCCACGCGCCTTGCCGCGGAGCTGGGCGCGTTTTTGGGCGAGCAGCCGCCGCTTTTGCCGACGCGCGAGCTGACGCTCGCGGGCGCGCTGGGTGTCTCGCGCCAGTGGGAGCATCAGCGCCTGCGCCTTTTGTACGCCCTCGCGCAGGGACGTGTGCCGGTGCTTGTCACCAGTCTCGAGGCACTCACGCTGCGCACCATGCCGCCGCAGACGCTCTTTTCTGCCGCCGTGACGCTCAAATGCGGCGCGGAATATGACACAGACGCGCTGCTCACGCGCCTGACGCGCGCGGGCTATACCCGCACCAGCCTGGTCGAGGGCGTGGGACAGTTCGCCCTGCGCGGCGGCATTCTGGATGTCTATTCTCCCGCGTGTGAGCAGCCGCTGCGCGCCGAGTTCTTCGGTGACGAGCTGGACACCATGGGCTATTTTGACCCCATCACCCAGCGCCGCACGGAAAACGTCGACGAGGCCGTTCTGCTGCCCGTGGCCGAAACTGCGCCGCAGCTCCACCCGGACGGCATCGCCGGACTGTGCGCGCAGCTGCGCGCGCTCATTGCCCGCCAGCAGCGGCGCAAAACGCCGAACGAAGCGCTCATCGCCACGCTGCAAGCCGACTGTGAAGCGCTCGAAAACGAGACGCTCTTTTCCAGCGCCGACCGCTATATGGCGCTCATCTATCCCGACTTTGCCACCGCCGCCGACTATATTTCGCAAGACGCACTCATCGCCTTCTGTGACCACGGCAATCTCCAGCGCGCGGAAAAAGACCGTACCGAGGAGTTCGGCCTGCTGCTTGACTCGTTTTTGGCTTCCGGCACACTGTTTGGCGAGCTGTGCGAGTATACTGTCCCGTTCGATACCCTCGCCGAACAGCTGCAAGGCCGCGCGGTGGTCTACTGTGACAGTTTTCTGTCCGCGCGCTATCCGGACGCACTGCCGCCCAAAGCACTTTTGTCCTTCACCGCGCGGCAGCTGCCGGGCTACGGTGGCAGTCTCGACACCGCCGCTGCCGACCTCAAAAGCTATATCGGCAACGACTATGGCGCGCTGGTTCTGTGCGGCGGCGCGCGGCGCGGCGAAATTTTAAAGGAGCTGCTGCAAAAAAACGGCCTGAACGCCCTGCTGTCGTTCCCGCTGACGGCGCTGCCGCAGCCGGGACAGATCCTCATCGCGCCCGGCGCGCTTCCGGCCGGTTTGGAATATCCCACGCTGAAGCTTGCCATCTTAACAGAGGGGCAGCTGTGCGTCAAGCAGGAGAAAAAGCGCCGCCGCGCGCCCAAGGCCGCGACGAACCGCAAAAAACTGGACTCGTTCACCGACCTCACGCCCGGTGATCTGGTCGTTCACGAACACCACGGCATCGGCCGCTACGCCGGAATGGAGCAGCTGCGCGTCGGCGGGGTCATCAAGGACTACGTCAAAATTGCCTATCAGGGCACAGACTGCCTCTATGTCCCGGCCACGCAACTCGATCTGGTCAGCAAGTATATTGGCGCGGGCGAAGATACGCCCGTGCGCCTGAATAAACTCGGCGGCGACCAGTGGCAGAAGACCAAGGCGCGCGCCAAAGCCGCCGCCAAAGACCTCGCCGCCGGGCTCATCAAGCTCTACGCCGAGCGCAAACGCCTGCCGGGCTTTGCCTTTGCGGCGGACTCGCCGTGGCAGCAGGAGTTTGAAGAGAGCTTCGCTTTCGCCGAGACGGACGACCAGCTGCGCTGCATCGACGAGATCAAGCGCGATATGGAGTCTCCCGCGCCCATGGATCGGCTGTTGTGCGGCGATGTCGGCTTTGGCAAGACCGAGGTCGCGCTGCGCGCGGCCATGAAATGTATGCTCGACGGCAAACAGGTCGCGATCCTGGTCCCGACCACCGTCCTTGCGCAGCAGCATTACCTGACGGCCATGCACCGCTTCACGTCGTTCCCCGTGACCATTGACGTGCTTTCGCGCTTCCGCACACCCGCGCAGATCAAAAAGACGCTCTTTGACCTGCAAACCGGCAAGATCGACCTCATCGTCGGCACGCACAAGCTCCTGCAAAAGGATATTCACTTCAAAGACCTGGGGCTTCTCATCGTCGACGAGGAGCAGCGCTTCGGTGTCACGCACAAAGAGCGGCTCAAAGAACTTTCGCGCGGCGTGGATGTGCTGACGCTTTCTGCAACGCCCATTCCGCGCACGCTCAATATGGCGCTGTCGGGTCTTCGCGATATGTCCACCATTGAACAGCCGCCGCAGGATCGTTATCCCGTGCAGACCTTCGTTCTCGAGCATCAGGACGGCATTCTGGACGATGCCATGCGCCGCGAACTGGCGCGCGGCGGGCAGGTGTACTACCTGCACAACCGCGTCGAGTCCATCGACCAGTGCGCCGCGCGCATCAAAAAGCGGCTGCCCGAGGCCGAAATTGCCGTCGCGCACGGCAAAATGAACGAAGAACAGCTCGGTGACGTGATGCAGTCCATGTCCGACGGCGAGATTCAAATTCTCGTCTGCACCACCATCATCGAAACGGGCATCGACATTCCCAACGTCAACACCCTCA
>CAYSTN010000036.1:0-19811 GCA_964434135.1 uncultured Oscillospiraceae bacterium | reverse complement strand
CACCTATTGCGACTGGTATATCGAGCTGACCAAGGCGCGCCTGTACGGCGAGGACGAGCAGGCCAAGTGCGCCGCGCAGCAGGTGCTGGTGTATGTGCTTGACCAGATCTTGCGGCTGCTGCACCCGTTCATGCCGTTTATCACCGAAGAAATCTGGCAGGCGATCCCGCATGAGGGCAAGTTCCTGATGCTCGCCGAGTGGCCGAAGTACAACGAGGCGCTGGACTTTGGCACGGAAGCGGCGCATATGGAGTCCGTCATGAACGCCATCCGCGCCGTGCGCAACCGCCGCGCGGAGATGAACGTCCCGCCGTCGAAAAAGAGTACGCTCTACGTCGTGTCCGATAAGGCGGAGATCTTCCGGCAGGGCGAGGGCTTCATCTGCCGTCTGGCCTACGCCGACCGCGTGATCCTGTGCCGGGAAGACCCCCAGGGACACGAGAACATGATCTGCGTGGTGACGAACGACGCGAAGCTCTACATTCCGCTCGAAGAACTCATCGACGTGGAGAAAGAGCTTGCGCGCATCGAAAAGGAAAAGGCCAACTGCCTGCGGCAGATCGCCATGTTCGAGGGCAAGCTCGCCAATGAGGCGTTTGTCGCCCGCGCGCCGGAGAAGGTTGTTGCGGAGCAGCGCGAAAAGCTCGAAAAGAACCGCGCACTGCTTGCCCAGCTCGAAGATAGCGAAAACAGATTGCGCCGGTAAGCATTTCGACCGGAATCGCAGATAGACTTTTTTATAATGGACACACAGGGATGACCTGTGTGTCCATTTTTTTCTGGAGGCGAAGGCATGAATCTTACAAGTTTTTTGCAGGACAAGCAGCTGACCATTGCGCTGCGCGGCGAGATCGACCACCACAGCGCGAAAGACCTGATGCGCATTTTGGCAAACAAGATCGATCTGTATCTGCCGCAGGTGTGTGTGCTGGATTTTCGGCAGGTGAGCTTTATGGACTCGAGCGGCATTGCCATTGTCATCTGCTGTGTGCGCCGGATGCGGCAGCTGCGCGGCGAGGTCATTTTGCGCAGCGTCCCGGCACAGCCGATGAAGGTGCTGCGCTCGGCGGGTATCGAGCGCATCGCCGTGTTGGAAGAGGAAAGGAGCGTTGTACATGAAGGTTGAAAACGAAATGACCCTGAGCTTTCCCAGCCGGTCGGCAAACGAGAGCTTTGCGCGCGCGGCAGTGGCGTGTTTTGCCGCGCAGCTCGACCCGAATCTGGAAGAACTCAACGACATCAAGACCGCCGTGTCCGAGGCCGTGACCAACTGCATCGTCCACGCCTACCGCGAGTCGATCGGGCTTGTGACGATCCGCTGCCGCATCCTGCCGGACAACGTGCTGGATATCATCGTTCGCGACAAAGGCTGCGGCATCGCGGACGTGCAGATGGCGCGCACGCCTATGTACACGACCGGCGGGCCGGAGCGCAGCGGCATGGGCTTTACGATCATGGAGAGTTTTATGACTGCGCTGCTGGTCACGTCAAAGCCCGGCAAGGGGACGACGGTACATATGAAGCGGCGCATCGTGCAGCGGGCAGGTGGCGCTTGCACGAGATGACGGCACTGCTGCGCCGCGCGCAGGCGGGTGACCGCGCGGCTACGGAGCAGCTGGTGGTGGAAAACACGGGACTGATATGGTCAATCGCGCGGCGGTATTTTGGCCGGGGTGCTGAACCGGAAGATCTGTTTCAGCTTGGCTGCGTGGGCTTTCTGAAAGCGGTCGAGGGCTTTGACACGCAGTACGGGACGCAGTTTTCAACCTACGCCGTGCCGAAGATCGCCGGCGAGATCCGCCGCTTTCTGCGCGATGACGGCGCGATCAAGGTCAGCCGCAGCATCAAAGAACGCGCAGCGCGCATCAGCAAAACACGCGAACAGATGACGGGCGATTTTGGCCGCGAACCGACGCTCTCGGAGCTTTCACAGGCGCTGGGACTATCGCCCGAGGAGATCGCCTGCGCGCAGACGGCCATGAACGCGACGCAGTCCATGCAGAAGCAAAGCGGCGAGGAGGGCTTTTCGCTCGAGGATGTTTTGTGTACGGACGGGATGGAAGAACATCTTCTGGAGCGGCTGGCACTGCGGCAGGCGCTGCGGCAGCTGGGTGAAAAGGAGCGGCTGGTCATCCAGCTGCGCTATTACCACAGCCTGACGCAGCAAAAGGTCGCGCAGCTCATCGGCGTGTCCCAGGTGCAGGTCAGCCGGATCGAAAAAAAGGCGCTGGCACAGCTGCGGGCATTTTTTTAAGCGCGGCGAAGTTTACAAATCGGACAAAATGCGATACAATGTCTTTACTTTCGAAACAGGTGAAGCTATGGATACGACATTGAACTTGCGATTTTTGACCGCGCGCCGCGCGATCATCGAAGACCGATTTGCAAAACTCAACGAAATGCAGCGCGAGGGCGTTATGACGACGCAGGGGCCGCTGCTGCTGCTGGCCGGTGCGGGCAGCGGCAAGACGACCGTCCTCATTAACCGCATTGCCAACCTCATCGCCTTTGGCGAGGGTGCGGACTCGGACGAAGTTCCGGCAGAGGTGTGCGAGCAGGACGTTGCGCAGATGGAAGCATTTCTGCGCACCAAAGACGAGACGCTGCGCGCTCCGGCCGAACGGCTCAGCGCCCTGCGCCCCGTCGCGCCGTGGTCGATTTTGGCCATCACATTTACCAACAAGGCTGCCAACGAGTTGAAATCCCGCTTGCAGGCGCTTCTGGGTGACTATGCCATGGACGTGTGGGCGATGACCTTCCACGCCGCGTGCTGCCGCATTTTGCGCCGGGACATCGACCGGCTTCCGGGCTACACCGGCCAGTTCACCATCTATGATTCTTCCGACTCCGAGCGGGTGATGAAGGACATCCTCAAAGACTTCGGCGTGGATGAGAAATCCCTGCCGCCGAGACTGGCGCTTTCGGTCATCAGTAAGGCCAAAGACCGCCGGCAGGACGCGGCGGCGTTCGCCGTCTCGGCGGGCAAGTCGGGCGATTACCGCATGGAGCGCATTGCGCAGCTGTTTGCGGAATACGACAAGCGGCTGCACGAGGCCAACGCGCTGGACTTTGACGATATCATTCTCAAAACGGTCGAGCTGCTCGAACGCTTTGACGAGGTGCGTACGTATTATCAAAAGAAGTTCCGCTACGTCATGATCGACGAATACCAGGACACCAACCAGCTGCAATACCAGCTCACGGCGCTGCTTGCAGGCGGCTATCAGAACATCTGCGTGGTCGGCGACGACGACCAGTCCATCTACAAGTTCCGCGGCGCGACGATCGAGAATATCCTCTCGTTTGAAAAGCAGTTCCCCGGTGCGCGCGTCATCCGGCTGGAGCAGAATTACCGCTCCACACAGGCAATTCTGAACGCAGCCAACGCGGTCATTGCCCACAACCGGGGACGAAAGGGCAAAAACCTCTGGACGAAGAACGACCCCGGCAACAAGATCACCGTCTATGAGGCGGCCAGCGAGAGCGAAGAAGCGAGCTTCATCGCCAACCGCATCATCAGCCAGTCCAAGGGCAGAAACTTTCAGGATTTTGCCATCCTCTACCGCACCAACGCGCAGTCGAACGCGATGGAACACGCCTGTAAGCGCAGCGGCATTCCGTACCGGATCATCGGCGGCACACGCTTTTTTGACCGCGCCGAGGTCAAGGATATGCTGGCGTATCTGTGCGTCATCAACAACCGCGCCGACGAGCTGCGCTTACAGCGCATCATCAACAACCCTCCGCGCGGCATCGGTGAGAAGACCATCGAAATGGCGCAGCGGCAGGCGCTGGCGGCGGGTGTACCGCTCTACAGCGTGATCTGTGATCCGTACAGCTATCCGAGTCTCGGAAAGGCCGCGGGCAAGCTGATGGCGTTCACGGTTCTGATCGAGGAGTGTGCGCAGCTGCTGCAAACGCTCTCGCTGCCGGAGTTCTACGAGGAGCTGTTGCAGCGCACGGGTTATCTGCAAATGCTCGAGCAGAAAGGTGACGTGGACTCGCGTACCCGCGCTGAGAACGTCCGCGAATTGAAATCCAGCATCCTGACCTATCTGGAAAACACGGACACGCCGACGCTGGCGGGCTTTTTGGAGGAGATCGCCCTCTATACCGACATCGAGCAGTACGACCCCGATGCCGACGCCGTCGTGATGATGACGATGCACGCGGCCAAGGGTCTGGAGTTTCCGCACGTTTTTCTCACGGGCTTTGAAGAGGGGCTGTTCCCGTCCAACCGCAGCATGAACGAGCCGGAAGAACTGGAAGAAGAACGGCGGCTGTGCTATGTGGCCATTACGCGCGCCAAGCGCGAGCTGACCATCACCTACGCGCGGCAGAGAATGCTCTATGGCCGCACGACGACGAATCTGCCGTCGCGCTTTGTCGATGAGCTGCCCGCCGAGAGCATCAAGCGGCTCGGTTCGCAGAAGCCCATCGAGCAGCCGCGCCAATATGGCTCGTTTGGCCGCGTGTCGATCTACGGCGATGTCTACAACGATTTTTCGCAGATCCCGACCAAGCCGGTTCGGAAAAAGGAATACTCCATCCACACCGAGCGCAGCGCCGCACCCAAAACGAGCTTCCGAGTCGGACAGATGGTGCAGCACAAAGCCTTTGGCCGGGGCATGATCCTGACCGTGTTGCCCATGGGCAACGACGCGCTGCTGGAAATTGCCTTTGACGGCGTGGGCACAAAGCGGCTGATGGCCAACACGGCGCAGCAGCATATGCAGATACTGGCATGATCGCCCGCGCCCCGGCATAGACTGCGTTTACGGGAGAAGTCTCGCAGACACAGTCCGGGGGGTGTGACGATGAGCCGCAGAAAACGCAGACGCAGACGGCTGCTGCTGGGCGCGGCGGTGCTTGTTTTGAGCGCGGCGGCGCTGTGCATCGAGCTGCGCATCGCGCCGTATCTGCGCGAGCTTGCGCGCAATCAGGCGATCAACGCCGCTTCCGGTGCCATCACACAGGCCGTCGGCGCGATGCTGCGCGAACCGGACACGGATTTTTCCCGCGTGATCGTGCTGGAAAAGGATGTGCAGGGGCGCGTCACCGCGCTGCGCACCGATATGACACAGGTCGAGCGGATGAAGATTGCGGTACTCGACCGGCTCGACGATCTCATCGACCAGATCAACACGCAAAAGCTCGGCATTCCGCTGGGCAATCTGCTGCTGCCTGACCTGCTGGCCGGGACAGGGCCGGTGCTGCCGGTTCGCGCGGTCAGCTTTACGATGTCGAATGTTGACTTTTTCTCGGACTTTACCGAGGCCGGTATCAACCAGACGCTGCAAACCGTCAAGGTGCGCTTTGCCATCAGCCTGACCATTCTGACTACGGTGGGCTATGAGGACGTGGACGTAGACAGCGACGTCATGGTCGCGCAGACGGTCATCGTCGGCACGGTGCCGGAAACTTATGTAAACTTAGGAACGCTGACTTGGAACGAAAGCGGGGAACAATATGGACGCGAAACAGGAAATTGAACAGCTGACACAGGAGCTGGAACACGCGGGGTATTTGTACTATGTACTCGATGCGCCGCAGATGTCGGACTATGACTATGACTGCAAGCTGCGCCGGTTGGAGCAGCTCGAGGCGCAGTATCCGCAATACGCCTCTGCGCTCAGTCCCACGCGGCGCGTCGGCGGGCAGGCACTGAGCGAATTTGTCAAGGTTCGCCATGCCGTGCCGCTTGAGAGCTTGCAGGACGTGTTTTCCATGGACGAGGTGCGCGAGTTTGACGCGCGCGTGCGCGCGGAAGAGGCAGACGCGGCCTACTCCGTCGAGCCGAAGATTGACGGGCTTTCCGTCGCGCTGGAATATGAAAACGGCCGCTTTGTGCGCGGCGCGACGCGCGGTGACGGCCTGATCGGAGAGGACGTGACCGAAAACCTCAAGACCATCCGCACCATCCCCATGACGCTCCAGGGCGCCCCTGCACGGCTCATTGTGCGCGGTGAGGTCTTTATGCCCCGCGCGAGCTTTGAGGCGCTCAACGCCGAACAGGAGCGGCGAGGCAAGCCGCTGTTTGCCAACCCGCGCAACGCGGCGGCGGGTTCGCTGCGGCAGCTGGATCCCGGCGTTGCGGCAAAGCGAAAGCTGGATATTTTGATCTTCAACTTGCAGCTGGCCGAGGGCGTGACGTTCACGACCCACAGCGAAACGCTCGACTATCTGCGCGGGCTGCACTTTAAGGTCATTGATGCGGCCCTGTGCCGCGACCCGGAAGCCGTCTCCCGCGAGAACGAGCGGCTGGGGCAGACGCGCTACACGCTGCCGTATGACATCGACGGCGCGGTCGTCAAGCTCGACAGTCTTGCCGGGCGCGCAAAACTTGGCAGTACGGCCAAGTTCCCGCGCTGGGCGGCGGCCTTTAAATACCCGCCGGAGATCAAGCAGACGATTTTGCAGGATATCGTCGTGCAGGTCGGGCGCACGGGCGTTCTGACGCCACGCGCCATTGTCGCGCCGGTGCATCTGGCCGGGACGACGGTCACGGCGGCAACGCTGCACAATCAGGATTTCATCACCGACAAGGACATCCGCATCGGCGACACGGTCAAGATCCGCAAGGCAGGGGAGATCATCCCGGAGATTTTGGAGGTTGTCCCGGACAAGCGTCCGGAGGGCGCAGTGCCCTACAGGCTGCCCGAGCGCTGCCCGGTGTGCGGCGCGCCGGTCGTGCGAGACGAAGACGGTGCGGCGCTGCGCTGCACGGGTGCGGAGTGCCCGGCGCAGCTGTCACGCAATCTGGCGCATTTCGTCTCGCGTGAGGCGATGAACATCGACGGCCTTGGCAGCGCGATTCTGGATGCGCTCATCGAGCAGAACATGGTGGCCAATCCCGCTGATTTGTACACGCTGGACTTTGAAGCCTTTGCCAAACTGCCCGGTCAGGGCAAAAAATCCGCCGCCAACCTGCGCGCGGCCATCGAACAGAGCAAGCAGAACGATCTTTCGCGCCTGCTGTGCGCGTTCGGCATCCGACAGGTCGGCAGCAAGGCTGCCAAGGTGCTGGCCGCGACGTTCGGCAGTCTCGACGCGCTGCAAGGTGCGACGCTTGAAGAATTGCTGGCCGTGCCGGACATCGGCCAGACCACGGCACAGAGCCTGCTCGACTATTTTGCCGACCCGCAGTCGCAGGATCTCATCGAGCGCCTGCGCGCAGCCGGTGTTAACTTTATGTCAACCAATCAGATCACGGATACGCGCTTTGCCGGGATGAGCTTTGTGCTGACAGGCGCGTTGAGCCTGTTTACGCGCGAAGAAGCCACCGAGCGCATCGAGCGCTTCGGCGGCAAAGCCAGCTCGTCGGTTTCGAAGAAAACGACCTATGTCGTGGCCGGAGAAAACGCCGGCAGCAAGCTGAAAAAAGCCAATGAGCTGGGGGTGCCGGTTTTGTCCGAGCAGGAATTTCTGGAGCTGCTGCAATGAAGATCACGCTGTTGTCGAACTGTGGGCTTGCGCTGTGCGCAGAAGGGCAGACGCTGCTCGTTGACGCGCTCAACAAGAATTTCCGCTGTTTTTCCGGCCTGCCGGTGGCGGAGTTCGAAAAAATGCTTGCAGGAGAAGGGGATTACGCCGCGCTTTGCGGCGTAGTCAGCACGCACGCGCACCCCGATCACTACAACGAAAGCCGCACGCGCGCGCTGTGCGCGGCGCGCGGTTGTGCGTCGTTTGTCCCGCGCGCGGATACGCCGCCGTGCCAGACGCTGCAATTTGGGGCGTTTACGGTTGAATGCCACCGCTTTGCACACACGCCGGTCGAGGGCTGGGATCAGCTCGCGCATGGGGTGCTGCTGATCACGGCCGGACAGACGAGCATCTACCTTACCGCCGACGCGCGCCCGGATGTGGCGCAGCACCGGGCGATTCTGGCCGGACGGCGCGTGAGCGCCGCGTTTTGGAACGGGCAGTACCTGTCCCATCCACACACGCGCGCACTGCTGGCCGAGGCAGCGGAACAGAATTATGTCTACCACATTCCCGTCGATCCATCCGACGAGAGCGGCATTCGCCGCAAGTGCGAAACGAACATGACGCGCCACGCCGCCGAGCTGGCCAACACCACGCTCCTGCGGCACTATCCCACGCAGCTGACACTTTGACTCACAAACAAAAACCAGCGGCAGCCATCCGGCTGCCGCTGGTTTTTAAATGAGACTTTATCCCTGCGTCCGATGCTGCGTACTTTCGCGCGCAATGAGCTGAACGGGTAAAATGCGCTGGATCGTTTGCGCTTCCGTTCCGTCAATGAGTTGTTTTGCAATCTTTGCGGCCTCGTATCCAAGCTGGAAGAATGGCTGTTCGATCGTGGAGATCGGTACGGAAGCCTTCATCGTCATTTCCAGATTGTCAAAACCGATCAGCATGATATCGTCCGGGACAGAAAGCTGTAATACCTGTAAATGCTGCAAAACCTCCAACGCCGTGATGTCGTTGGCGCAGACGATGGCATCCAGCTTTTCGGGCAAAGCAAGCATCCGGTCGATCAGTGCAGCAACGGACTTGTCAGGCTGCGCAAACCCGATCAGGTCGGGATCGATGGACAAGCCCTTTTCCTGCATGGCAAAAAGATATCCGTTTTTGCGCTGGATCAGAGATTGCGCTGTTTCAATGAGACTGGCTGACAGAAAAGCCACGCGCGTTGCGCCCTGCTCAATCACGTGTTTTGCGGCCAAATATCCACCGTGGACGTTGTCACACGCGACAAAATTTGTGACCAACTGCTCCGGGATACGATCCAGAAAGACGAAACGAATGCCCTGCTGCATCAGATGAAAATAGAAACAGTTGTTTTCGGCGGCAGAATATGGGCTGACAATGATACAGCGGAAGCCATCTTCAATCAGTCGGAGAATCAGCGCTCGTTCTTCGTCGGCGTTCTGGTGACTGTTGTTGACAGTTAGATAGCAGCCGTTTTCAGCCAGATAGGTATCAGCGCCCTGCACATATTTCATGCTGCCGAACAGTTCGCTGTCATTGTTCAAAACGATGGGAACGAAAGTCTTCTGCGCACTGGCCTCGGCGGGGTCTTTGCGGTTAATATAGGTTCCACCGCCCTGTACTCTGCGGATGAGTCCTTGTTGTTGTAATTCGTGCAGTGCGCGCTGCACGGTGATACGGCTGACATCCAACGTCTGCACCAGCTGCATTTCCGTCGGCAGTTTATCGGAAGATGCAGGCGGCTGCTCACGGATGTATTGCTTCAGGTATTGCATGACCATCTCATATTTTGTCATTTTCTTCATATTGCGCCGCTCCATCTCTTTTATATGACATAATAATAACTCAGACGTGACATAGAATCAAGTCTGAGTTATTATATCCTATTTTCTTTGGTGTCTCAACAGATAATTTTTACAGTTTTTACACTATGCGGCTCCAAATCGGCAGAAAAATCACCGTTTTGCGTGGAAAAATCACGTTGCGGCGCTTCGAACAGATCTGTCTGCTGCGCAAGCTGGATGCGCGCATTCAGACAAATAGACGCACGGGTTTGTTCCTGCGTGTCGTTTCGCAGCCGAAGAACGATGCCTGCGTTGTCTTCGCTGGGCTTTAGTGTCTGCACGACAGAACCATTTGCGCTGAGCAGGCCTTTGCGCTGCTCGGTGTCACCCGTATGGATGCTGTTGGAATAGGCGTAGAGAGGATGTGCGAAACAAATGGCTTCGCGCAGCATGGCTGCCGCATCCTGCTCCGGCATGATGCCGACACCAAGCTCCCAGTGATGTTCGCCGAAGTCCGGGAGACGATCCGGTGCAAAGCTGCTGCGGATCAGGCTCAGCTGCATGGCGTCTTCGCTGATGCGGTAGCCATATTTGCTGTCACTTGTAAGCATCAGGCAGCCGCGCTGGGTATCGGACAATCCGGCAGCGTAAAGGATAGCCGGAACGTCGTGTCCGGCCGGGCGGCGCAGGGTCGTGCCGCCGGGGATATCGCACAGCGCTTCGCGGATGTGGTAGCCGACCGGTACATGGAAGTGCAGTTGCGGCGTTGCGTGATCGTCCCGATCTGCTGCGCCAAGCTCACGCCAGTCCAGATCCACCGAGAACCGAAGCACCCGCGAATGCGCAGGAAGCTGCACATGGACGAGCAGGGAAGAACTTCCAAATTGCATCCGGTAGCGGATGAACGGATCTCTTTCGTCGAAGGATTGCTCGCAAATATCCACAAAACAGGTTTCGTTGAGATCCGTGATCTTTCGGTATTGTCCGATGACCCATGCGGAATACTCCTCGGAAGTCTGTTCCAGCGCGAGTCGGAAACCGGCTGACGGCGCAGACGGTGACAAAAACTCCGTGTTGCTGCTCTTGTCTTTCAGGGAAAGCAGCTGCATGGTCTGGGTAGAAAACTCTGCGCGAACCAAGTCGTTTTCCAACACGAGGCTGCCGTCTTCGTCACGATGGACGCGCGGCTCGTCACGCTTTTTCCAGCAGACATCGTCCTGCGACTCACGCAGGTAATAATTTGCATAGCCAAAGGCCGGAACAGTAGCAAGGAATTTGATCTTATGGAAGCGGTGCTGCCAGTAGGCCTGGTCTTGCTCGCGGACGGTAAAGGCGATGCGCTCGCCGTCACCGCTTAAAAGTGCAGTCTCATTGAGCGGGATCTGCCAATCCCAGATGGTCAGGGAGATCAGCTCCGTTCGGTCATACTGCGTGGTGTTGAACACGGTGTATGCGCGTACCGTTCCACCACCGTGACACGTTTCGGTGATCTTCCAGCCGTCTGAGGCAGCCTGCCTGCCCTCAAGTCCGGTTCGCATGGTGTTGTAGCCACAACCGGCGCCTTCTGCGGTGTCACCGCTGAGATCGGCGCAGCCGCAGCGGCTTGTGTCGATGCTGCTGCCAATCGCTTTCATCGCGCGGTTTGCATTGGCAATGGCATAGCCGAGCGCTTCTTGCGCCTTGCCAAGGGCATAGCGAACCGTATCCGGGACGCAAGAGCCGGGCAAAATGTCGTGAAACTGGTTGAAGAGCGTGATTTCCCAGGCGTTTTCGAACGGCGCATATTCAACCGGCGGACAGCCGCTGAGCTTCTGCATGGCACACAGCGCTTCACTGTCGTAGAGTGTATCTTCGAGACGGCGGTTGGCCTGCTTAATCCTGGACTGTGAGGTGTAACAACCGGTGAACACACAGTTCAGCTCACGTTCAACGATGGGGAAGTTTTGCAGATCTTTTGAAAGTGCATCAAAGAAATCGATCAGGCGGGAAAAATGCAGCTTTGGCATCAGCGGCCAGTGCTGCATATCGAGCAGCCGCTCGATGTCGCGCCGGGTCGGGCCACCGCCATGGTCACCAACGCCATAGACAACGGCGGCGCAGGACGTGTGATTTCGGTGACAGAACGCCGGAACGTAGGAAAAACGTGTCGATTCGATCGGTCCGAGATACCAGTTCGGCTCGCGGTAGCAAAGAACTTCTGCGCCGGACGGCGCGCGCCAGCGAGAGATTTCCTCACGGTCGTTTCCACGGCAATGGAAATAGTAGCGAACGCCGCCTTTTTGCAGGAACTCAGGCATATTGGCGCTGTGGCCGAAGGTGTCGGGCTCAAAATCGATGCAAAGAGAAGCGGGGTCAATGCCCAAAAGCCGGTGCAAATAGCGCTTTGTATAAAGCAAATGCCGTACCATGGACTCGCTTCCGCTCATATTTTTGTCGTTTTCGACCCAGCTTGACGCAGTGACTTCCCACCGTCCCTGCGCGATCCGTTCGCGGATGGCGGGGAGCATCGACGGTGCATACTGTTCGATGATGCGATAGGTAGATGCCTGAGACTGCGAAAAAATGAAGTCCGGGTATTCATCGAGCAGGTTCAGCATGGTCTGGAATGTGTCGATGACAACGCCGACGGTTTCCGGCATTCCCCACATCCAATTCATGTCGATATGCGCGTGTGATACGCAGAAAACCTCGTATTGTTTTGCAAGCGGTGCATAAGCGGCCAGCGTCGCCTCGGCTTCCAGTACACGTGCCTGACTTAAAACCTGCTGCTCGGAAAGCTGCGCCAGTGTCTGCAAAACACTTTGCAGGTCTTCGGGAACGGGCTTACCCTGCGCGGAAAAGATCTGCACCAAAAAGTCCAGTTCAGCGCAGATACGCTCTTCCCAGAGGCTTTTTTTCGTGCGGGCTTTCCAACGATGTATGGTCTGTTGTTCTATCATGATACGATTGTTGCGTTAACCCTTTCCGGCGCCGGACATACTAAAGCCCTTCGCCATATATCTTTGGCTGATGAGATACAGGATCAGCACGGGGATGGAATAGATGATGGAGAACGCGGCCAGCTGGCCGTAGGAAATATCCCATTGGCCGATGTACTGATACAAGCTGATGGCAGCGGGGTATTTTTCCGACGAACGGAGCAGGATGAACGGGGTCATGAAGTTGCCCCATGCGCCAATGAATGCCTGAATGGCTACGCAGAAAATACCCGGAACCATCAACGGCAGAACAATCCGGCTGAGCTTTTGCATAAAATTTGCACCGTCGACGCTGGCTGCTTCTTCCAGATAGATCGGGATGCTGTCTATGTAATTCTTCATCATCCACAGGGAGTAGGGCATAGTGGATGCGGCCATAAACAAAATGATACCCAGCAGGGAATCGTTCAGTTTGATGGCAACGAACATCCGGTAGACAGGGATGATGAGAACCGTTGCCGGGAGCGCAGACATGAACAAAATGGTCATCATGAATGAGCGCTTGTGTTTCATTTCGTAGCGGGACAGCGCATAACCGGCCAGACCGGCGCAGACGATGACAACAATCGCCACGCCGAACGATAAAACAAGACTGTTTATAAAAGCACGCTGATTGCTTTTGTTGAGCAATACAGAGGTGAAGTTTTCAAACGTAAAGACGGGTAATTTGACAAACACATTGCCGTTTCGGTCGAAAGAGGTCAGAATGATCCACACAAGCGGCAAGACCCAGACCAGCGCAAACACGATCAGTACAATATGAATGATCGTCTGCTTTCGAGCTTGCTGTTTCATGCTCAGGAATTCCTCCCTTCTATCTTGACATAGATCAGGCCAAAGATCACACCCAGAACGAGCGAAAGCATACAGATCGCAACGCCGTAGCCCATCTGCGCGTTTTTAAATGCCGTGATATACATCATGATTGGCAGAGTCTGCGTCTTTCCGCTCGGACCGCCGCCGGTCATAATCCAGATCAGACCGAACGAGCCGAGCGTCATCAGCGTGATGAGCATGGTATTGGTCATCAGTGTGCCCTTGATCGACGGCAGGATGATATGTACGATATGCGTAAACCAGTTCGTTCCGTCGAGTTTTGCCGATTCTTCGACCTCAGAAGATACGTCATCGAGCGCCGCCTGATACGCCAGCATGGAAAACGCTGTTCCGCGCCAGACATTGGCGATCAAGACCGAAAGCATGGGATAGTCATACAGCCAGGCGATCTTTTCTACATGGAACAGACCCAGAATCAGATTCAACGTCCCGTTGTCCTGAAACATGGAACTCATACAGTAGGCCGCGACCATTTCCGGCATGATCCATCCCAGCATCACAATGCCGCCGATCACCCGGCGAAAGCCACGGCTGCATGAGCGCATTAGATAGGCAATGCCGAAGCCGATGACAGTCTGCCCAATGATCGACCCCAGCGTGAACACGACGGTGTGGCCGATGGAGCGGACGACTGCCTGATCCTGAAACATCCTGATGTAGTTTTCAAAGCCGATAAAGCTGAAATTCTTTGCGTTCGTGCCGGTGATGGCCAGATTGGTCAGGGAATAATACAGACCCAGGACGACCGGTCCGACAAAGAACACCAGCAGCACCAGCAGTGACGGCAGCAGCGGCAGGGAATTTCGGATCGTTGTATTCTTTTTTTGCATAATTCTCCTTTCCGGGCCAACGTGGCCTGTTGCGTGATCGGCAGGGCGTATCCCAAATGAAGGGTCAGAGATACGCCCTGCTGATGGTATCAACCTGCGCTCAGACTGACTTGCCTGCGCAGACGATCACACAATTATTTGGAGAGTTCCTGCGTATTTTCCTCGCCGACGATGCGGATGACATTCTGTGTGTACGTCTCCAGTGCATCTTCGGGGCTGGTGCCGCAAACGACGGAGTTGGCCATCTGAGACAGGTATGTGGAGACTTCAGAATACTTGTCGCTGTGCGGACGATACTGCGCGTTCTCAAGGAATTTGGCCGAGGTCACGGCGAATGGACGCTCCGAGAATTTCGCGTAGCTTTCCGCAGCAGAGATATCGACGGTGGGCAGCTGACCGGTGGTAATCATGTACTGCGCGACCTGTTCGACGTTGTCCATCATGGCCGCGATGAAGTCAAAGGCCACTGCCTTGTCTTCTGCGTACTGCGACACAGACCAGACGTAGCCGCCGGACATCGTCACGCCGGATTTGTCACCGTCACGGGTCGGCATGGAGATGAGGTTCAGCGTGTTCTCCCAGCCGTCCCACTCAAAGGCAGCACCTTCGGCGAAGAATGCATTACCGATGGCAGTGGAGGTGAGGAACATGGCCAGCTTGCCTTCCATCATATACTGACCGGCGTAGTTCAGAGCATTCGAACTGGTGATTTCGGAAACAGAACCGGTCAAGCCTTCGTCAACCGTGGTCTGGAAGAACTTGAGTGCGTCGAGCATATCACTGCTGCGGATGTTCCACTTCTGCGCAGCTTCGTCATACATATGGTCATCCGTGCCGTACAGCACCATTTCAAAGGTGTTCATGCTGGTGCCTTCCGAAGTTTCCTCGCAGGTATACCAGAAGGGGATGACATCGGGGCAGGCTTCCTTGATGGCTCTGCATCCGTCGAGCAGCTCTGCCCAGGTGGCGGGCTGCCAATCTGCGTCAAGACCGGCCTGAACCAGGATATCCTTGTTGACCCAGATGCCACGGGAGTCCGTGCTGAGCGGAACGCCATAGGTCTTGCCGTCCATGCCGGTCACAGCGCCCTTGGTCGCTTCGATCATGCTGCCGTTGTTCCAGGTTTCCCAGCCCGCAGCGTAGTCATCCAGCGGTGCGAGGTAACCGGCGGCGGCATCGGCGGTCATTTGGAAGGAGTCCTCATAGAAGATATCCGGTGCGGTGCTTTCGTCACCGAGTTCCAGAGACATCTTGGTAAAATAATCGCCTTCTGCGCCAACATAGGGGACAAGCTCCAGCTCAACGCTGTCTTTCTTGTCCCATTTTTCATAGGTATCCATCGCCCAGCGATAGATCCAGCCGTCTTCGACGTTTTCTGCGCCGCTCTGATCCAGATACGTAAAGGTCAGCGTCTGCTTTTCGCCGGTAGCGGCGGGTTCGGCAGAAGGCTGAGCGGTTTCGCCCTGCTGTTCGGCAGCCGGTTCGGTCTTCTGCGCGGCGCATCCGGCCACAACGGCCAGAATCATGCACAGGCACAAAAGCATAGCAAGAATTTTCTTCATGATGGTCTCTCCTTTATTTGATATAACATATTTGCGAGTTTTCCGTCTCGCTAATAATACAATATATCAGGCTAGCACAAATGTCAAGAGGGAAATATTCGGAATTTTTTAGCAACTTGGCAAAATTCCAATCTTCATATTGATTTGTTCCGTGCATTCTGTTATACTCAACTTGTCGCAAACATGGAAAACAATCAAAAAATTCATCATAACAAATTTGGAGGGCACCATGTTAGAACAGACAATCTCCACCTTTACACTGCAAGGTTTCTATCCCTATGTCCCGTTTTTGGGCTCTTTTGCCGAGACAGGTGACGAAGTTGAGAGTGTGATCGATCCTCTGCAAGTCCAAGCGCCGACCAGCGTGTATCGTGCCCTGCAAGCGGCGGGCGTGATCGACGATCCGTTTTTTGAGCAAAACAGCCTGCACTGCGAGTGGGTCAGTAACCGCTGGTGGCGCTTCCGCACGAGCTTCCGTGCAAAAAAAGAACCCGGCCGCCGCTACGAACTGGTTCTGCACAATTTGGATTTTCGGGCGCATATCTATCTGAATCACAATAAGCTGGGACTGAGTGAGAATGTATTTGTCCCGTTCCGCGCAGATGTCACACAGCTGCTGCAAGAAGAAAATGAACTGGTCATTCTGCTTGAACACGCGCCTGACGAGTGCGGCCAAATGGGTCTGACCTCGATCACAAAGACGCAAAAGCCCCGGTTTAATTATAAGTGGGACTGGTGTATGCGCATGGTCGGTGTAGGCATCGGAGCGTGTGAACTGCACAGCTACCGCATCTGCGCGGTGCGCTCCGTGCTGCAAAAGCAGAGCTTTGCCGTAGATGGCTCGTGCAGTGTCCGTGTTGCGGTGCAGCTGGAAGGGTTCACGCAGACAGACTGTACGATGCGCCTTTGCCTGTCTGATGGCAAGACGTGCGTGGATCGTGTGACGCACTCCTGCGTGGTGCAGCCGGGGCTGCAAACGCGCACCACCACGCTTTTTCTCGCGCAGCCCAAACGTTGGTGGCCGAACGGACACGGCGCACAGCCACTATATGATCTGAATGTACAGATACTGGACAACGCAGGCACACTTGTGGCACAACGCAGTGTTCAGATCGGTCTGCGCGAGGTACAGTATCTGCAAAATGATAACGCACCTGCGGATGCCCTGCCGTACAAACTGGTCATCAACGGGAAACCGATCTATATCAAAGGTGTCAACCTGACTCCGCTGGAGATGAACCATGCGGACGTGACTGAGCAGCGCGAATGGGCTGTGCTGCAAAGCATTGCGGCTGCAAACTGCAACCTCATCCGCGTTTGGGGCGGCGGCTATATCAGCACGGATACGATGCTTGATGCGTGTGACCGGCTTGGGATTCTTGTCTGGCAGGAGTTTCCGCAGAGCAGCTCCGGCGTGGAAAACGTCCCGTCGAAGGATGCTGGCTTCCTTGCGCAGATGGAAAAAACCGTCCGCGCAAGTGCGCTGCGGCTGCAAACGCATCCGTCACTCGCCTACTATAGCGGTGGCAATGAGCTTTCCGATGAGACAGGCGCGCCGGTCGGCTATGATGACGAGAACATCACGTTGATTCATAATACGCTGCAAGACACGCTGGGCGAATATGCGCAGACCCTGTTGCTGCCAAGCTCACCCTCAGGGGGGAACTATTTTCTCGATGTCGACAAGCCGGGGCTGAACCATGATGTTCACGGCCCGTGGAAATACGCAGGCGCTACGGGGCAGTATACGCTGTATAATCGCTCTGACAGCTTGTTTCACAGTGAGTTTGGCGTGGATGGCATGGCTAATTCTTGCACGCTGCAAAAGATACTCTCCGACAAACACCTGCACGTGACCGACATGGCACATGACGTTGTCTGGCGGCATCTGGGTGAGATGTGGGACACCTATGATCGAACCGAGGAAATCTTTGGGTCTTTGCACGACCAGCAGCTACCCGGCTTTATTGCCCTGAGCCAGTACATTCAGGCCGAGGGTCTGCGCTATGCACTCGAGGCCAACCGCCGCCGCGCGTTTGAAAACAGCGGCAGCATCATCTGGCAGTTCAATGAGCCGCGCCCGAACGTCTCCGGCACATATATCGAGGACTATTACGGCGAGAAAAAGCTGGCGTACTATTTTGTACGCGACGCGTTCCGCGCGCTGACACCGTCGCTGCGCTATGACAAACTGCTGTGGGCTGTTGGAGAAAGCTGCACGGTGCAGCCGGTTGTCCTCAATGACGCGGGCGCTTTGGATGGGACTCTGGATGTGGAAGTCCGGACGGAAGAAGGGCAGCTGCTCACGCAGCGCAGCGAATCGGTCACGCTTGCGGCTTGCTGCAATGCAGCGCTTGCGCCGCTTTCTTTCCAGATCCCGCAGACGAAGTCCATCCATCTTTCGCTGACGCTTACAGGAAATGGACACAGTGCGCGCACAGAGTATTTGCTGTTTATCC
The DNA here is from genome assembly GCA_964434135.1 of uncultured Oscillospiraceae bacterium. Taxonomy (GTDB): domain Bacteria; phylum Bacillota; class Clostridia; order Oscillospirales; family Oscillospiraceae; genus CAG-170. The sequence continues at coordinate 1,906 of CAYSTN010000036.1, read as the reverse complement.
AGGATGCACAGGGGCACGCCAGCGCGGATTCCGTATTCCGTTGGCTGCAAGAAAAAATGCCGAACGATCAGGCCTGAAAGGAGAAATCTGAAATGAAACGATCGCAGATCAACCAAGCGTTAAAAGACCTCGAAGCCATGTGCGAAAAGTACCATTGCTACCTGCCGCCATTCTGCCACATCACCCCGGAGCAGTGGCGCAGCAAGGGTCACGAATATGACGAAGTCCGGGACTGTATGCTCGGCTGGGATATTACCGATTTTGGCTCGGGTGATTTTGACAAGCTGGGCTTCTCGCTCATTACCATCCGCAACGGCTGCCGCACGCAGCCGGAAAAGTACCCCAAGGTCTACGCCGAAAAACTCCTGTACCTGAAAGAAGGCCAGATGGCAGCCAACCACTTCCACTGGTTCAAGACCGAGGATATCATCAACCGCGGCGGCGGCAATGTGCTGATCCGGGTGTATAACAGTCTGGAAAACGAGGAGATCGACTACGAAAATCCCGTCACCGTCCACTGTGACGGCCTTGCCCGCACAGTTCCTGCCGGTACGCAGATCAAGCTCTGCCCCGGCGAGAGTATCTGGATTACGCAGGGAATGTACCACGACTTTGCCGTGGAAGAGGGCACGGGCGCGGTGCTGCTCGGCGAGGTCAGCCAGTGCAACGACGATAATACCGATAACCGCTTTAACCCGCCTGTCGGCCGTTTCCCTGAGATTGAGGAGGACGAGCCGCCTTACCGCCTGCTGTGCAACGAGTACCCGGAAGCGACTTGAGTATGACCCAAAACCACCGGAAGCGCTGCTTCCGGTGGTTTTCTCTGCAATGGGATTGACAAGTGCAGGGTGGTGCGGTAAAATCACAGTATCAAAACGTACGTTTTCGATACGAATCACACAACTCACCCCAGTGACACAACGGCTATCGCCCGGAAAGGACACAAAATGGCATTCGACTACAAAAAGGAATACAAGGAGTTCTACCTGCCGAAAAACAAACCCGGCATCGTGGACATACCGCCAATGCACTTTCTTGCCGTGCGCGGCCAGGGTGACCCGAACCAGCCGGACGGGGCGTACCAGCAGGCCATGCGCCAGCTCTACGGCATTGCGTTCACCATCAAGATGAGCAAGCTCGGCGCGCACCGCATCGACGGCTACTTTGACTACGTCGTGCCGCCGCTTGAGGGCTTCTGGTGGCAGGACGGACGCAGCGGCATCGACTACACCCGCAAAGACGCGTTCCGCTGGATATCGCTCATTCGTCTGCCGGATTTTGTACGCGAAGCGGACTTTGCCTGGGCGGTGGCCGAAGCCACGCAAAAAAAGAAGCAGGACTTCTCCGGGGTCGAATTGCTGCGCTATCATGAGGGCTTGTGTGTGCAGTGTATGCACATTGGCGCGTATGACGACGAACCGGCCACCGTGGCGCAGATGGAGACGTTCGCCCGCGAAGCCGGATATGAGACGGATATCACCGCCGGGCGCTTTCACCATGAGATATATCTTTCCGACGCGCGTAAAGTCGCGCCGGAAAAGCGCAAGACCGTGATCCGCCTTCCCATCCGCAAGCGCGCGGACGCATAACCCTTCGGCTTTCCCACCGATTCGCACCACACCCCACCTTGGCTCTCCCACCGATTTCCACCGCACCCGTAGGGGTCGATGCCCACATCGACCCGTTTCGGTGCGTCTTTCGCCGCGCGCTTGGCTCTCCCTCTGCCAGAGCTGGCGGCGTAGCCGCCTGAGAGGGTTGTCTCTCTGCCTTTAGGATTTTTCCGTATAGCGCTGTAGGGGCGGACGACTCTGTCCGCCCTATAATCATCCATTCATACCGTATCTTTTGGATTTCCATACGCAGCGGAAGATTCCAAAGAAACCCAAGGGGTTTCTTTGGCCGGTTC